>NZ_JBHHMI010000030.1:0-53086 GCF_042136365.1 Paenibacillus enshidis
AAAATCCAAATTCCATCATAATCGCAAGAACAATTGTTGACCTTTAGCATCGTGTGTCGCTAACCTGTTGACATTGGATGGGAAATTCGTGATCGATAACATGCTTTTCGCAATAGTCTCGATGTTCACTTAGTTTTCTGGCAAACTCCTTGTCGTCATCACCATGTTCCAGCGGGGTGGCGATAAAATATTCCTCTTCACATTCCTCTATTAATGGAACATCCCGTAACCCTTCCATCGTGGTCTCCGTCATTTGAATGGCGCTTCGCAGAATATCTTGCATCCGTTTGATTCGAAGCTGTTCCGCTTCCAGATCGCGCTGTTTCTGTTTAAGCAGCTTGATGAGCAGAGGAGTGTTCTGATTCTGTATAAAATCCTTGATCTCCTGCAGGGAGCTTCCTGCCTTCTTGAGTACATTAATAATATCAAGCAGGTAACATTGCCGAAAAGAATAATATCGATAGCCTTTTGCATTAATAAATTCAGGCTTTAAGAGCCCGATCTCGTCGTAATGAAAAAGGGTGTGTTTGGTCACTCCGCACATGCTGGCCAGTTCGCTGGTAGTAAAGTATTGTTTGCTCATTTCCGGCATCTCTTATACCTCTCACTATAATCTGAAGATCCTGCGCTTAAATTGTAACCGATGAGTTATTGCTTGACTATAGGGTAACCCTATAGTTTAGATTTTTTTGTACAAGGATTTCAGATTCATGAGATATGGAGGAGTAACTAGAATGAATGATTATAAACGCTGGATAACTCTGGTCGTGGTGTCCAGTGCGCTTATGCTTATCGTGATGGATGCGACGATTCTTTACACGGCATTGCCGAGCCTAACCCATGATCTGGGTGCGTCCGCTTCGGAAAAATTGTGGATTCTGAACGGTTATTCGCTTGTCATGGCCGGTCTGCTTCCGGCGATGGGAACACTGGGGGATCGTTTGGGTCATAGAAGAATGTTCTCCCTCGGGTTAATCGTTTTCTCGGCAGCTTCTCTCTTGGCGGCTTTTGCTACAACACCTGCTGTATTGATCGTCGGAAGAGTTCTCCTTGCCGTTGGCGCATCCATGATGATGCCTGCTACATTGTCCATCATCAGAGTTACATTTACCGATCCGCGCGAGCTTGGATTGGCCATCGGCATTTGGGGCTCCATTTCATCCGGAGGTGCAGGGCTCGGTCCCATCATAGGCGGACTGCTTGTGGAGCATTTCTGGTGGGGAGCGGCTTTTTTGATCAACGTTCCCATCTCGATCGCAGCGCTTGTTTTGACACTGGTATATGTCCCCAAGCATGCGGGCAATCAAGAAACGAAGTGGGACCTGATGGGCTCCTTCCAGATTTTGATTGCCATGGTGGCGCTGATCTATGCCATCAAAGAATTTGCACGGCGGGAAGGGTCCCTGACATTTGCAGCGATCGGAGCCGTTATCGGGGTCGTGGCACTGATCATCTTTATCCAGCGCCAGCTCAGAAGCTCCAATCCGTTGCTTGACTTGTCGCTCTTTAAAATATCTCCTTTCACCACGGGATTTATTACAGCTTTGGTTGGCCTATTCGGACAGTTGGGCATTCAGTATATCGTGACTCAGCGGCTGCAATTGGTGGAGGGTCTGAATCCGCTGCAGGCGGGACTCATTACACTAAGCATACCGGTCGCGGCTCTTGTTGCGGGCCCGCTGGCCGGGAAGATCATGCATCGCTACGATGTGATACGTTTCAAGAGCTTCACTCTCCTGGTTGCGGCTTTGGGAACGCTGATCTATTTGTTCCAATTTAATTCAGGTATTGCGGGGCAAATACTCGGTCTGGCGCTCCTCGGAGCAGGCTTGGGTGCAGGGATGACGGCAGCGTCTCACTCGATCATGAGTTATGCGCCACCTGAGAAAGCCGGGATGGCAGCTTCTATCGAGGAAGTAGCCTATGAACTCGGCGGAGCATCCGGAATCGCGATCATCGGAAGCATGTCGGGTCTAGTGTATACGTTGACCATGAAAATTCCTGCAGGACTTCAGGTTCCGGCAAATGTGAAAGACAGCCTGGATGAAGCACTAATGGTTGCGGAAGGCCTGCCCGGACAAGCAGCCGAGGCGTTAAAAGCGGCCGGTCGTGCAGCCTTTGATGAGTCCTTTTTCGCGATCCTCGTCGGGGTTACGGTATTTTTTGCGATCGCTTCGTTAGTCATATGTTGGGTAGGAGCCCGATCAAAACAAAGAAAAACCGGGGCATTAATCTGAATAATTTTATGTTGACGACCACATAAATAAAGGGAGTGATTAAATTTACTAATAAAAGAAATAACGAATCCATTGAAAATGAAATCCGTGCGGTAACGCAATTTCCCGTAAGCTTCTCTATATTCAGCATGGCTCGTTCACATCATAAGATTGGAGGACAGCTGCTTCGAGAAGCGGGCCTATACCCAGGGCAAGAGCTCATACTGATGCAGCTGTGGCACCGGGACAGCCAATCACAGAATAGTCTTTCACGGTCGCTGCGACTTGATCACTCGACCATTGCCAAATCCGTTCGCCGTTTGGAAGAGGCAGGACTGGTCACCTGCAGCCGCTCAGAGGAAGATAAACGCGTAACCATCGTAGCGCTTACCCAGGCGGGCCGTGAGTTTGAACCCAAGGTGATTGAGGCTTGGAGCAAGCTGGAAGAGATAACAACGAAAGTTCTCAATGACGAAGAAAAAATGCAGTTTGTTGCCCTGGCACAAAAAATTGCCGCTTCATTAGAAGTTTGACTGTAAATCACAAAAATAATGAGTGACAAAGGAGAGATAAGCATGTCTAGCAAATCGATGCAAGCCATTCTAGTCAATGAATATGGCGGTCCAAGTGTTTTAAAGTTAGAACAGGTTGATCGCCCTCAGCCGCAAACGGATGAAGTGCTCGTTCGCATCGTGTATGCCACGGTTATTCCGCTTGACTATAAAATTCGTAACGGCTGGCTTCAAGAGGTTTTTCCTGTAACTTTCCCCTACATCCCTGGATTTTACGCTTCCGGAGTTGTCGAAGAGGTGGGGCAAGATGTAACGGAGTTCAAACCGGGGGATCGTGTATTTGGCAGTGTCAGGGGAGCCTATGCTGAATATGGCATTGCGCAAGCCCAGGAATTAGTTAAAATGCCCGATCATCTCACCTTTGAAGCTGCGGCTACGATTAAGGCAGGAGCCGAAACGGCCTGGAAAGCGCTGTTCACCGAAGGCGAACTCCAGTCTGGCCAAACCGTTCTTATTCATGCGGCAGCAGGCGGTGTTGGACAATTTGCCGTTCAACTGGCCAAGTGGAAAGGAGCAACAGTGATCGCTACGGCATCAACCTCTAACCTGGACTTCGTCAAGTCTTTGGGAGCGGACCTGGTCATTGATTATACCAAGACTGCTTTCGAGGACGTCGTCAAAGAAGCGGACCTGGTCGTCGATTCCGTTGGAGGAGATACCGAGAATCGATCCTGGACCGTTCTGAAGAAGGGCGGAATTCTCGTTTCTTTGACTCAGTATCCATCCCAGGAGAACGCGCAAAAGCATGGCGTTACCGCTAAATTCAACACCAAGTTCCCAACCCATGCGGATCTGCAGACTATAACCGAACTAATTGCCGATGGTACGATTAAAGCAGAGATCGATTCCACTTTCTCGCTAAGCCAAGCCGACAAAGCACTGGAGAAAAGTGAAGCAAGACATGGACGGGGAAGAATTTTGCTGCAAGTAAACTCAATCTAACAACATTAAAGAAGGAGCCGCCCTGGCTCCTTCTTTATATTCAACCACGATTTACTGAGGATTAGATCATCAGTGGTGGCGCTATAGCATAGCGGGCCTTTGACAGTATCTTAGGCCTTTTTTACAAACTCCGACTTTAACTTCATCGCGCCGAATCCATCGATTTTGCAATCAATGTCGTGATCCCCATCAATCAGACGGATGTTTTTGACCTTGGTGCCGATCTTCAGGATCGATGATGTTCCTTTTACTTTCAGGTCTTTGATGACGGTAACCGAGTCTCCATCCCGCAGGACATTGCCGTTGGCATCTTTTACGATTTTTTCGTCTTCACCGGCTTCGGGACCGGATTCCAGGCTCCACTCATGGGCACATTCCGGGCACACCAGCAAGCTTCCGTCCTCATACGTATATTCGGAATTGCATTTCGGACAATTAGGCAAGTTAGACATTAATTTTTTGGATTCTCCATTCATTATATTGATCTAATCTCTATCATACTGTCACAGGCTGCATCGGATCGTCAAGCACTACAGCTATCCTCGTATTTACCCCACTATCTTCAAAAACGCTCGATATCGCTGTATTTGCTCCTTCGTTGCTGTTTCCCGTAACGATTCGAATTTTTGAAGCACACCTCTTGAAATATCGATCCATCCCCAGCTCATGGGCAAGTCTTAGCGCCTGCAAAATGCACTCGACTGCATCCTGCGGCCGCCTAATCCATTGCTCGTACATCGCCCGTTGGAAGAAGTAACGATACATATTCTCGTTGTTTGATGAATCTGATCAACCTGCCACCCATACCGCACCGCCGCCCCCATGATCGTGGTCAGCCCCCTCCCCCATTCCTCGGTATGCTTACGCAGAAAACCAACATACTCCTCCAGCAACTCAGCTTGTCCCGCCTCAATCTCCAGGGCATACCAGTTTGCCCTCGCTTTATGCTTGAACTCATGTACCACCTGCTCTTCCGCTTCATTCAGTGCATCCATCCATTTCAGTTCCGCATATCGCCCGATACACGCTCGCGCCTCCTCTACTCTCCCCAGCTTCTGATAAGCAAGGCCCTTCATTTCAAGACTATATCCGTGATAATACAGCAACGGGCGCTCAGTAGGGTTATACGGGGCAGACCATCCTTTGGATTGACGCTCCCTCCGCTCTTCATGAATACACTTCACGCATTGGTACAAAATATCGGCTATCTCCAACACCTTGCTCCAATTTTCCAAGCCTGCAGCCATATTCAGCATCTCAACAACGATGTCCGGTTTGAGTGATTTCAGGATGAAAGTTTGCAAAGATAGCTCCTCCTTTGATGGCATGCTTAATAAAAAAGCACACAGATTAATTTTTCTTTTGGAAACTCCAAATAAGTAGTACAATAAAATAAATATAGTTCTTATTCGCAGCTTTTTCAATACATTTTACCGCCTTTAAATCTCTGCTATTTACATCAATACTCTCCTAACCTTTAGGAGAGGTGGTTAATATGACAACGTTACGAAATTCGGTTGGAGAACGGATCAGAGCAATTCGTAAAGCGAGAGGATTAACTCAACAACAACTTGCGGAGCTATCAGGTTTGGATGATGCTTATATTGGATCGCTAGAGCGTGGAGAACGCAATTTTTCAATTGATACATTGGAGAAAATTATAAGCGCCTTGAATATACCTCTTAGTCAGTTGATGTATTCAGATAATGAGGTAAATAACCCCGAAGCTTTAAAGAGAGAAGCAATTGATGAATTCATAGGAATTGTCAGCACAATGAATGAGAAACAGGTTAATAGCCTCAGGAATATAAATATTGAATTTAAACGTGCTTTTGATTAGCACACAAATTTTTCGTCTCGCTTTTAGCAAGGTACAGTTTTACGGGGTCTATCCGGCGAAATATGTGAAGGGAGCTGGCATATACCAGCTCCTACGAACTAAACGTCAATCTTGTCTCTTTAATTCTTCGGCAATTTGACCAACAATACTTGAGATGGTGATTTCTACCCCACCTCTAACTTGATTCATATGTAATCCTGAACTACTATAAATTTGTTTCATCAACTCTTTGTTTTCCAGTATCTTATTTACATCATCAATCCGATCAGATAATTCAAAAGTTCTTAACTCTCTCATGAAATTCTCTTTGAGATCAAGTGTAAAATTTTGTTTTTCTGCCCAATTCAAGAAAATTTCATGAGATTTGGTGTTGGGGGCTTTGTCATGACAGCTTTTACACATAAGAAACAAATTACTAGGTGTATCTTCTCCACCAAACTGACGAGGAATAATGTGACAACGCTGGAGAGGAACACTGTTCCAATTTTTTATTATCTCTTCACGAGTAGACTGAGGTTTTTCTAAATCAAATTTGGCACCAAAATGGCGTTTACAAGCCCAACAACATGGTTCGCCCCAGTCAAATTCCTTTTTATCTAACCAATCCATCCAATATTCAAAAATTTGAGCTTTTGTTGGCATAGCCATAATTAGCCTTCCTCTCTAATTGTAATTCTCACAACCATCAAAAATTTTCCAATTCCAATGATGTCATCACTTATCTGTCCAATAGTATACCTTCTGTCTTTCTAGCTTAGAGCATATCCTGAAATAGTGGGTAATAAAAGGTAGAGGTGAGTATACATGAACCAAAACCTGGACCCTCCTATATGCAAACTCTGATTTCCCATAAAATAAATAATATACTAAATTTTATTCATTCATCTTTAAGGAGGGAGTTATAAATCTCATTCTTAGGAACTAATTATTCAAAAATGTTCTTAAGGGATTTTCAGGCTCAAAACCGAAATCGGTGCTTGACTGAGGGACAGGCAACAGCGTAAGGATCGAAAAAATCTAACGGATGTAAGCGACGCTATTTGGGCAAAAACAAGAGGATTCCAAATGTAACGGTTGCTGACGAGCCTATTTCCCGCTTTTCGGCGGTTAAGGAACCGTTTTGCCTCAATAAGCGCGCCTCCAACCGTTAAAAATAATTCCTCTGCCATTTTGCACGAATAAGCTCAATGATCACCGTTAACCGGGAACATGTTCGGATCGATGGATCATTCGAGGTCTACCCGTTAGTCAAGCACCGATTTTTAGGTTGAGCCGATTTTCATGCTATTTTTTTCAACACACTTCTACCTCCGACGTAGAGACATGTCACAATTCATTAACACACCTCTCTCCTTTTAAGATCGGTTTTCTTCTTGATACATCTAGAGATAGACACTCAGCAACACAGATTTTTAAGGTATGATTTTAACTGGGGAGGGGTGAGTATAATGACGACAGTGGAAGTTCGGACTCAAACAAGAGAACTCCTCAGAGTCATAGCAGAAAAAGAAGACCATGAAGTTCTTGCATTAAACGTCCGTTCTCTTAAGAACTTGGTTGAACTGATGCGAGATTACGCCATTATTACACATGCAAGCGCTCCCGAGTCGGAGATTGCTGCTGCCGTTGAAAAATTAATTGACTATGTGGACTTAAATGCTCGTTCGGCCGACGAGCCAGTTATGTCTGCTAGCTATAAAACAACCTATTTGGCCGAAGTTTTCAATGTTTCGGTGACTGCCATCAATAATTGGATTGATGAAGGCCGATTTGTCGGCTATCAGCGGCAGCCGCATAAACATGCTCGAATGCAGCCAGAGATGTATGTGCCGTCCTGGAAACTATTCGGGTTGCACTCCGGGTATCCGGGAAACTGCCCTAATCTATACATATACAACAAGCCGCTCCCCGTTGAGCGACTTTTCACTTTCTAGCTTTCGAAAACAAATGATGAGTAATCTTATTTTTACAAGCCATGTCTGGTTATGCTTTCCGTACCCATTATGGCAATAGTCAACGTGATACTGAAAAGCGGAGCGCCGCAACCCGTATATGGGTTACGGCGCTTCTTTTACTTGATCCATCGCGGGGCGCCGCTGCTAATGCCTTTTACACATCAGTTCAAGTTAACACATTAGCAAAGCCGAGGTCAGCTGTCTATGGATTGTTGATTTTTTAATATTCAGCAAATTCAATCCGATTGCGTCCATTGCTCTTGGCTTGATAAAGCGCCTTATCTGCTTCAGAAAGGAGCCCCATTAAGTACCCTTCCATATTGTCTGGCATATGTTCAATATCAAAATTTTCAACAGATAATGCCCCCATACTAAGGGTAATGGAAACAGGTTCGTTTTCATGCCCCACCAAGATGCGGGTGGACTCTACCAATAATCTCACTTCTTCCGCTAATTGTTCAGCTAATCGGCGGTCTGTATCCGGAAAATAGATGATGAATTCCTCTCCGCCGTAACGGATTAGAATATCCGTACTGCGAAGAGATTGTTTGACGGTTTGAGCAGTACGATAAAGGACCTCATCCCCTATGACATGTCCATAGCGGTCATTTATGGCTTTAAAGAAATCAACATCAAAGAGGATTAGAGAAAACGGAGCTCTATCTTGAATATTGTTTTCAATCTCATGAGTTAACTGTTCGGTTAAATAATAGCGATTGTAGCAGTTTGTCAAACTGTCCGTAAGCGCCATTTCCTTGAGTTTTTGATTGGCTATGGATAATTCGTTGCGAATGCTATCAAGAGAATGATTGCGTTCCCGCAGGATTTCATTTTGCCGATTCAGTTCTTTAACAAGATAACGTTCTTGTGAGACATCCTGAAACATAAGAATACGACCGATTTGCATACGGTAAGAGTCAATGATCGGAGAAGCTTGCAATATAAAATGACTCACAGGTTCTCGCTCAACGATGATTTCAATTTGAGATAATATATTGTTTTTATGCTTGTAATGCTCGAGGAATCTCCGGCTGCTGCCAGCTATTCGAACAGATCCCAGAAACTTCTCCATATCAAAATAGTCGCCCACATTTACATCCACAAATAACCGTAAGGCTTTGTTGACTTCAATAATGGATTCGTTCTCGTCCACTACCATAATTCCATATGGAATTGTATTGATCACATCCTCATGAGCGATGGAGACAATATCCAAAACATTGTATCTTTTAATGACAAATACAAAAAATAAAGCAGAAATAAAAATGCCTGCCGAGGTCAACCCCGGAATGATCGGGAGCCATTCCCTTAAGACTACATTAAGAAGCAGGTCCGTTAATGCAAAAGTGGCCAGCACGAAAATTCCCCAGAGCGTTATTTTGACTTGTTTTTTAATGGTTAATATCGTTCTGCAAGAATGGAATGCTCGAAACAAAAAAGAGAGGGAAGCCAAAAAATAGCTTAATAAAATGACGATCACAACCCAAAACCATGGACCGTATTCTCTATGGATGTACCCGCCTTCCAGCGGTTTTACAAAAAGGTTAAACGGGTTCTTGGCTACACCGGCTGCTGCAACAACAGCGGGGATAGACAGCAAGAATAATCTCTTTCTCCCTAGTTTATTTGCATTCCCGGTAAGGAAGGCTGTTAGAAGAAGCCAACCACTGCCCAACATGGAGAGCGCGACAAAAGACAAGGTCACATAAAACAGCTGTAAATGCCGATCATGCGTAATCCCCGTAGCAAATTGACACAATGGCCAAAGCATCATCAGGAAATGAAACAAAAGGTATACTTTACGCAAATCGGTAATTGCAACAGTTGCAAACACATAAACAAATAATGCAAATAACAGGAGGAACAAAAAGAGATCGTACCATACGGATAAGCTCACAAATTTTCTCCTTTGTAATCCGACAAATTCGATAATTTAGATCGATTCTATTATAGTATATTCCTTATACATGAAAATTAAAATAACAGCAAAAAGACCCTTTTGCATGCTGCTGCAGAAGGGTCCTCTGTTACTTTAATGATTGATCATTGACGGCTAAATTGATTCACTGCACTGAACAGGGCTTTTACAGATGAGGTCATAATATCAACGTCAATGCCGCAGCCCCAATATACGCTGCCGTCCGGAGCCGTGATGCCGATATAAGAGACAGCTTGTGATTTAGAGCCTGTTTCCAGAGCGTGTTCTTTGTAGATCAAATCGGTATAATTCAGTCCAAGATCGGTTTGCAGAGCATTGCTGATCGCATCAAGTCTTCCGTTGCCGTTGCCTGTAATTTCCCTGACTTCATTGCCGGTCCGGATCGTGACGATGGTTTGAAAATCTTCATTATCTGTAGCGCGGTATTTAACAAACTCCACAGGTGTTTGGATATTCACGTATTCCTTCACGAAAATATCGTATATTTCATCAGGCATCAGTTCCTTTTGCTGCTGATCTGATACGTTTTTAACGAAGTATCCGAAGTTTTCGCGCATTTTCGCCGGGAGATCAAGTCCGTACTTCAGCTGCAGCACATACCCGATGCCACCTTTGCCGGACTGGCTGTTAATACGGATAATATCGCCTTCATACTCCCTGCCGATGTCCTTGGGATCAATTAGCAGATAAGGGACCGACCAATGCTCTGGTTCCTCTTCCTCGCGCCATTTCATTCCTTTAGCAATGGCATCCTGATGCGAACCGGAGAACGCGGTGAATACCAGCTCACCTCCGTAAGGATGTCTTTCGCTTACTCTCATTTTGGTCAGCCGCTCATAAACGGAGGCGATCGCAGGGATGTTCTCAAAATTCAGCTTCGGGTCTACCCCGTGCGAGTACATGTTCAGAGCCAGCGTCACAATGTCTACGTTCCCCGTTCTTTCCCCGTTCCCGAACAAAGTGCCTTCGACGCGCTGCGCTCCGGCCAGCATCCCCAGCTCCGCATCCGCCACTCCTGTTCCCCTGTCGTTATGCGGATGGAGCGACAAAATCACATTTTCCCGGAAATTCAGGTGCTCGCTCATGTACTCGATCTGGCTGGCGTAGACGTGAGGCATCGACATGGATACCGTTGCAGGCAGATTGATGATGACCGGATTCTCCGCCGTTGGCTGCCATATATCGAGCACACTGTTGCAGATGTCCAGCGCAAATTCAATTTCTGTGCCTGTAAAGCTTTCCGGTGAATACTGGAACTGGAAATTCCCTTCCGTCTCCTCCGCGCACTGCTTTAACAGCTTGGCGCCGTTCAAAGCGATGTCGATAATTTCTTGCTTGGATTTGCGGAATACCTGTTCCCGCTGCGCCACAGACGTTGAGTTGTACAAATGGACTACGGCTTTTTTCGTGCCTTTCAGCGCTTCAAAGGTTTTGCGGATAATATGCTCTCTCGATTGGGTAAGCACCTGGATCGTTACATCATCCGGGATCAATTCCTGCTCAATCAATGTGCGCAAAAAGGTGAACTCCGTTTCCGATGCTGCAGGAAATCCGACTTCGATCTCCTTGAACCCGATATCTACAAGCAATTTGAAGTATTCCAGCTTTTCCTCCAGATTCATCGGAACGATTAACGCCTGATTGCCGTCGCGAAGGTCGACGCTGCACCAAGTCGGCGCCTCTGTAATGTATTCCTTCCGGGTCCAATTCAAGCTTGCCTCCGGCGGCATAAAATATCCTCTGGCGTACTTGCTAACGTTTTTCATGGATATCCCTTCCTTTCATCAATTTTCTGTGCCTAAACAACCAAAGACCGGACGCGCAAAAAAAGCCTTTCATCTCCATTAACAGAGACGAAAGACTTTGACATCTTACGCGGTACCACTCCGAATTCATGCCATACTCGGCATGCACTCTACGGATATGGGTTTGCCAAAACGGACAACCCGGCATCCTCCTGATGATAACGGTCAGGCTCCGGCTCCACCTACTTCACGGGTTCAGCGAGCAACTCCAAGGCGAGTTCCGATCTTCTCCACGGCTGTTTCACACCATCCAACAGCTCTCTGTTCGCTTGGAAAACCGTACTATTCCTTTTCAACGTATTATAATTATTAGGGATAATGCTATCTCACCTGCACGATGGTGTCAAGTCCTCGTTGTTAAAAAGGGGCTTCTTCCTTCGCAATCGAAATAGCAGCTAGTATTTTAAAAATGAACAACCAGAACGGTTACACTGTATCAGGATAACGTCCACCGTATGCATTTGGACTAACAGCATCAATTCGAGCCAAATCATTTGCCTAAAACTTCCTCGTTATGTCCGTTGCCATACGTATCAGCGGTATCAAGCAATGTTACTCCAAGATCCAGAGCCCGATGAATGGTCTGAATGGACTCTTCATCATTGATGATGCAATCATGATGCCGAGAATTCAACATCTGACGCAAAAGATTCTTTTTTGACCTAAACATGCAGAGAGGGGAATTAACCCTGTGTACTTCCCCTCTCCGAAAAGCAAGCTGCTTTATCCATTTTGAAAATTTTTAAGAAACTGTTTCGTGCGATCCTTCTGCGGATGGTTGAAAAGTTGATCAGGCGGGCCTTGCTCGACGATATAGCCACCTTCGACAAACACGATCTGGTTCGACACTTCGCGGGCAAATCCCATTTCGTGAGTCACGATGATCATGGTCGTATCCAATTCCGCAATCGATTTAATCACCTGCAGCACTTCAGCCACCAGCTCCGGATCAAGCGATGAGGTTGGTTCATCGAACAAAATGGCGTGCGGTCGCATAGCAAGGGCGCGGGCAATACTGACGCGCTGCTGCTGGCCTCCCGACAGCGTTGCCGGATAGTTATCCTTCTTGCTCTCCAGCCCGACTTGTCTCAGCAGCTCCATGCCAAGCTCATCCGCTTCCTTTTTCGGCATTTTTTTGACGATGATCAACGATTCCGTTACGTTTTGCAATGCCGTTTTATTTTTATACAAATTGTAATTTTGGAATACCATAGCGGTTTGCGCGCGTAATTGCTGAATCTCCTTACGCGTACAGTTTTCCGCGTTCAGCTTGGCATTACCGATTTCAATGATCCCGGTATCAGGTCTCTCCAAAAGATTCAAACAGCGGATCAGCGTCGATTTCCCCGACCCGGAAGGGCCAATAATCGAGAGCACTTCTCCGTCCTTGAGTTCAAGATCGATGCCCTTCAGGACCTCCAGACCTTTAAAGCTTTTGGTTAAATTCGTGACTCTAATCATATACCAATCAACCTTTACGTCCGGTACGGACGTTCCAAATATTTTTCCAGCAGTTGTTGCAAATAAGTGTACACGATAATCATCGCCCAGTAGACCAAGGCTACGGCCAAGTAAGCCTCAAAGAACCGGAACGACTCCGCTGCTTGCATCTTCGCTTCCGCGAAGATTTCAACGACGCCCAATGTGAAGGCGAGCGATGTTTCTTTGAGCAGCGAGATAAAGATGTTGCCCGTACCCGGAAGGGCATTGCGTGCCGCCTGGGGTATGATGATCCGTCGATACGCCTGCATCTTCGTCATTCCCCCGGTCAGGCAAGCCTCCATCTGCCCTTTGTCCACCGACAGAAAGGCGGCACGAAAGATTTCCGCAAGGAAAGCAGCCTGCTTGATCCCCAGCCCGATCATCGCTGCGGTGACCGCATCCATTTTCGTAAAAAAAGGAAACAACTGCGGCAAGCCGTAGTAGATCAAAAACAGCTGCACCAGCATTGGGATAGAGCGAAAAAACGAAATATATACGCTAGCCAGCGACCGTAGTCCGCGGTTGGAGCTGTCCCTCATGAATGCCAGCACGAGCCCGATCCCCACGGCGATGACCATCGCTACGACGGCCATCAACAAGGAGATCGGAATGTATTTCATGATTTTGGCCAGCACCACAAAAATATAAGAAGGATCAAAGTTCATTTTCGAATCTCCTGCTTTCCATTTACATCGCCGTTACTCCGATCTTACCGTAATATCTTCTCCGAAGTATTTATCAGAAATTTGTTTCAGAGTCCCGTTATCTCTCAATTTTTGAATTTCTGTGTTCATTTGCTCGATCAAAGGAGCATTTTTTTCATTCCTGACAAACGGAAACGCGACATCCTCGTAATGGAAAGGTTCCCCGACGAACTTCAACGGCAAGTTCTGCTTCTTGATTTCGGCCAGCAGGGACGACTTGGAATTCACATAGCCATCTACGCGCTTGTTCAGCACATCATTTTGCGCACCGTCGCGATTTTCGTACGTGCGGACCTTGATCTCGCCTTTCGTATCGAATTTCTCCAGGTTTTTCACGTTTTGCGAACCGAGTACACCCGCTACGGTTTTGCCTTTCAAATCGTCCAGCGTATTGATTTCAGTGTTATCTTTATGCGTAACAATCGTAACTCCAGCATAGGAATATGGAGCCGTAAAATCGTATTTAGCCTTCCGCTCGTCCGTTACCGCAACCGCGTTGGCGATTGTGTCGATTTTGTCTGTCTCCAATTGTCCCAACAAACCGCTGAAATCCGAATTGGTCCACTCAACGGTGTAACCTAGGTCTGCGGCTACTTTTTCAATGACTTCCACATCGAAGCCGACCAGTTTGTCCCCTTCCTTATAGCTGTTGGGAAAAGATTGTCCTGTCGCCCCTACGCGAAGCACTTTCTTCCCGTCTGCCTCTCCAGAATTCGAACCTGAGCAAGCAGTGGCGAGCAGGCTGATTAAGAGTATAGAGATTAAAGTAAATAAATATCTTTTCTTCATCTTGTTTCCCCCACATTCATGATGTTATTCACTTACTTCGACAATTTTAATGAATTTCATTATATATATTCCTATAAGACTAGTCAATTTAATGTCGTTTCCCGTCACAAAAGAAAGTCGGAAGGAATAATTTCAGGAGTTAAGGATCTTTTTCATGAAAATCGTGATATGGCCCTTGCCCAGGTCCCTGGAGCCTTCAATTTCATACCCGCGCCGCTTGTACATCTCGATCAGCCAGGGATGCTTATCCGCCGTACCCAGCGAGACGGCCGGTGATTTCAAGGTATCCCTGACAATCGTTTCTTCACACCAGCCGATCATCTCCCGGCCGATCCCTTTTCGCCCTGCATCCGGGTCGCTGGCAAACCACCAGAGGTGGGGAACGCCGAACGGTCCCGGCGACGAACCCCACGGCATTCTAATCGAGATCGTGGATACGATTTTTCCGTCCTCTTCCATGACGAAGCAGAGGTTTTCACGAATGTTTTTTTCCACCAGCGCCAAATCCGCCGTGGCGGCGGCAAAGTTGATACCAAGCTGGCGGATCGGTTCATAGGCACGCAGCGATAAATCGAGCAATGCAGGCGCGTCCTTCAAAGTTGCCATACGAAAATTAGCCATGTCGTCCTCCTGCCGTTCAAAGCCGATGAACGCCGCCCGGCTTCAGATCCTGCGGGCGGGTTCTATCGGGAAACGTTAATGTAGGTGTTCTGTGCCGCGGTCGCCGCGCTTACGCTTGTTCCACCTGAAGCCAGCCGCTCGCTTCGGCGGCGGCCAGCACCCGGTCTACCGTTTGCGGAGCCGAGCCCAAATAAGTGGACGGATCCAGCAACCGCTCCAGCTCCTCCGCTTCGACTGCTTCCCGGATGCGAGCGTCGGCCATCAACATATCGCGGAAAGGAATTTCTTCCTCCACGCTCTTCATACACAGCTCGTAGACAACTTCATGCGCGGTCTGCTTGCCCATCGGCTTCGCCAACGCGAACATGATTCGCTCGGAAAGCAACAGTCCTCCGAGTTTGTCCAAATTACGCAGCATGTTTTCCGGCTTGACGACCAATCCGGCCAGAACCGCCTTCGCGGACGCGAGCTGAGCCGCCAGATAAATGCAGCTTTCCGGCAGCGCGATCCACTCCCCGCGCCAGGACATCGCGTCCCGCTCGTGTTCAACGACCATCGATTCCTGCACAAGCGCAGCATTGTAGCGGATTGGCTTGGTGAGGCTCGCGATCCCTTCCAGGGCCGCCGGGTTCCGTTTATGCGGCATCGTCGAGGAGCCGATTTTTCCGGATGTAAACGGCTCTTCTACCTCGTCCAGCTCGGTGCGCATCAAATTGTAAAATTCGTTGCCCATTTTACCGAGCGTGCCGCTGATCATCCCGAGCAGGCCGGCGTATTCCGCCGAACGGTCCCGGGACGAATGCCAGCAAATATTCGGCGTTTGCAGGCCGAGCCGCTCCATCGTCAGCCGCTCCACATCCGGCCCAAGCGGACCGAAGGAAGCGTGAGTGCCGACGCCGCCTCCCAGCACGCCGGTAAATACCCGGGCTTCCGCTTCGCGAAGCCGATCCAGATGGCGGATCGTTTCGTCAAGCAGCACGGCGACCTTGAAACCGAAGGTGGTCGGCAGGCCCTGCATGCCGTGGGAACGCCCCGCCATTGGCGTCTCCCGATGCTCGCGTGCCAGCCGCGCCAGTTCACGGGCGACCGCACGCAGATCGCGGACGATAATTTGGTGGGCTTCCTTAAGCTGCAGGATCATCCCGGTGTCAACGATGTCCTGCGTGGTCGCGCCATAGTGAATCCACTCCCCGTGCCCGGAGCCGCACAGCTTTTGCAGCGCCTTCAGCGTCGGCATGAGCGAGTGCTTGACCTTCAGCACTTCCTGAGCGATTTCCTCTATATTCATAAGCTCAACCTTCGCCTTGTCGGCAATGACGGCCGCTGATTCGGTCGGGATGAGCGCAAGTTCCGCTTCCGCAAGCGCCAGAGCCGCTTCCACGTCCAGATGCTTCTGCAACCGGTTCTCGTCAGACCAGACTCGGCGCATTTCAGCGGTTCCGAAATTGTTTTGCAGCATAATCATATCGATAACATGTGACGGCATACCGTGCACCTCCTAAATGTGTGTGATCAAAAGATGACTTTTTGAACTACCTCTTAAATATCGGGAAGCAGTGTATATAAATCAGCCAGTTGTTCCAGTCGCCCGACCTTGCCGGGCAGTTCCTGCCAAGCAGGGGAAAGTCCACGGACAGCGTCCGCGTATTTGGCCGTCCGTTCCTCCTGAGTTAGCGGGTGCCCGGGAGCTCCGCGCGGGCAATCTACCCGCTCCGTATGTGTCGATCCATCAGCATAGATGACGCTGACGATCGTAAACCGGCCCTTGGGCATCGCGTTCGGTGCGGGAACGATGTCGGTGTCGTATCGCCGCTGCACCTTGGCGGCGAGCGCCAGCAAATCAGGACGAATCGGTTTATCGGCAAAAGTGCCGATGCCAAGCTCCCCGTCCGCCAGCGCCGCCGCAATCACGTATTCGACGCTGAACCGCCCCTCTACGCCTGTCTTCGGCTCGCTGACGATGAGCGCAGCGTCTCCCCCGGGCGGAAAGCTGACGATCACCCGGTTGATGGCCGAGATGTCAGCCCCGCAGGCGGCATGGATCGTCATCGCAGCATCAGCAGCATGGTGAGATGCCGAGCAGCACGGATACCGTTTGAACCAGAGGCCGGGCTCGGCGATTTGCCACGGCTCTCCCCAGTCCTCCGTCGTCTTTTCCGGTTTTGCATCTACACCGCCGAGGGCCGCAAAGAAACCGAGCGGTCCCTCCAGCGGCTCCTCCGCTCCGGTGATTCCAGCTTCCGCGAGCCGCATCGCCAGCAAACCCGAGCGGGCGGCCAGACCCGCGTGCAGCGGCTTGACCTGTGTGCCGAAATGCACTCTTAGCCCCCCGGCTTGCGTGACCGCCAGCCCGAGCGCGCGCACCGTTGTGTTGGCGCTGAGTCTGGCAAGCCGGCAGCATGCAGCGGCGGCAGCCAGCACGCCAAGAAGGGAGGTACTGTGCCAGCCGACCTCGTAAGGCTTAGGGCCGAGCGCCAGTCCGAGCCGGCACATCGTCTCAACCCCGACGACATAGGCCGCGAGAAAATCGGACCCGGTCGAGCGCCGCTCCTCCGCTTCCGCCAGCAACGCAGACAAAATTACGGCACTCGGGTGGCCCCGGACGCTTTCGTGCACATCGTCGTAATCAAGCGCATGGCTTAAGTAGCCATTGACCAGTGCAGCATCAAGCGCCGCAAGCCGTCCCGGCCTTCCGGGTACGGAAGAGTCACCGGTTCCTGCCCCAAGCATACTGATCCCGAGCGCCGCGGTGATGCTATCCGCCCCCGCATCGTCCCTGGCGGCGAGCGTTGATGCCAGCCAGTCCAGAACACCAGCGCGGGCAGCCTCCAGGGCCTGCGCATCCTTCAGCGGATCGGAGCCGACGATCCGCTCCGCAAGCCGCCGGGTAAGCAACCCCGCACTCATCCAAGAGCCTTCAGCGCCTGCACGGCTGTTTCCGCAAACAAGGCCGCGCTGATCGACAGCGCTTCTTCATTTAAAGTGAACTTCGGATGGTGCCATTGTTCCGTCCCACTGGTCCCCATCCATATAAAACAACCCGGCACATGCTCCTGGTACAAGGCGAAGTCCTCGCCCCCCATCGTCGGTTCCGCCTCCACCACCTGGAGTCCCTGCGCTTCCGCCGCCGCGTGCATAATTTCTGCCATGTTCGCCTCGTTGTTCACCGCAGGCAGCATCCCCATCCAATTCAGTGCCGCCTCAGCCCCATATCCGGCGGCCACGCCTTCCACGACCCGTTTCATCTGCTCGGGAATTCGAATCCGCGCTTCCGGCTCGAATGTTCTCACCGTACCTTCGAGAAGCCCCGTATCCGGGATCACATTCCAGGTCGCTCCGGCTTGCAGCTTGCACACACTGACCACGGCGGAATGCTTCGGACTGGCATTGCGGCTGACCAAGGTCTGAAGTGCGCCCACGATGGCGCTACTGACCACAACAGGATCGATGGCCGCTTCCGGCATCCCTGCATGGCCTCCCTTGCCCTGGACTTCGATTTCGAAACGATCCACTGACGCCATCAAAGGGCCTGTCCGAATGCCGACCGTACCAACAGGCAGATCAGGCTTGTTATGCATACCGAAAATCGCTGAGACGCCGGTCAAAACTCCCGTTTCTATCACCGCGCGAGCGCCGACCGCAAGCTCCTCCGCCGGCTGGAACAGAATGCGTACTGTGCCGTGAAGCTCGTCGGCCCGCTCCTGAAGCAGCGCCGCCGCGCCGATCATCGAAGCCGTATGAAAATCGTGGCCGCAAGCGTGCATTTTCCCGGTAACGGTCGAAGCGAACGGCAGTCCCGTCTCCTCCGTGACCGGCAGCGCGTCGATATCAGCCCGCAGCATAATCGTTGGTCCCGGAAGCGCCCCCTTCACTTCGGCCAGCACACCTGTCGGCAAATCCAGATCAAGTTGGTGAATGCCCAGTTTCGTAAGCCAGGAACAAATTCGCTTCGTTGTTTCGTATTCTTCATTAGAAAGCTCGGGATGCCGGTGCAGCTCCCGGCGCATTTCGACAAGCTTTGGCTGAAGTGATGCCGCTTCTTCCTTGAAGAAGTTCGATATCGTTGTCATATGCACATCTCCTTTTGCAATTTATCGGTAAACCCATAGCTGATCGTTAACAGGGCTCACCACACAGGTTCAAATTAGCGCATCGGATTAATAAGAATTGAGGTTGATTCTATATTACTACTAATCTGCTGTCAATATTAATTATGGATATAATTACCAAATAAAAAGTTCGTGTATCGCTATCATATGATATACAAATCGCTCTGTTGTTCCAATCAAATCACCAGGCTTTTAAATATAGAATATCCCATTAGCTCGATCGAAGCTGAAAATTTAGGCGCAGATGCCTTGATCGTTACAGGAAGAGAAGCCGGGGGACATATCAGTCAACACGATATAAGCATATTTTCTCTAGTGCAGCAGGTCACATCCGTCGTAAATATTCCTGTTATTGCAGCAGGCGGAATTATTGACGGTAAAGGGGCAAAAGGAATGTTTGCAATGGGAGCGCAGGGCGTCTATATGGGAACTCGTTTTATTGCTACACATGAGAATCGGGCGAGCGCTACTGCCAAGCAAGCAATCTTAATGGCAAACAGCGAAGATTACCTGGAACTGGAAGGTGCAAGCCCCATTCTTGCGTTTATCGCTAGCGACGGAGCGCATTATTTGAACGGACAAATGATCGGAATATGTGGAGGTATGCAAATACTGGCATAATAGTTTCGTCACAGAAAGATTTTCAAGGATGCGAGCACTCGCATCCTTTTTTCGTTCACTGTTTACAATGCTCGTTCACGTTATCCCCCTGGATTCTGCTTCTAGCCTCGTTTACTTATAAAATCTTTGTATGCAGAAGTTTTATGCTCAAGCATCTCATCCGCGGCTTGTAAAGTTTTGATTTGTTTATTTATAGAGTGTTTATGTTCTTCTAATAAGTTTAATCGCTCCTGAGAGGTATGTTCTCCTTCTAAAACCAGTGAAGCATACTTCTTTATTTTCGCGATCGGCATTTGTGTTTCTTTCAACTTGATCACAAATTGCAGCCATTTAAGATGTGAATCATGATATCGTCTGTCTCCGCTGGCATCCCGCACGGGAGTAACAATTTTTTCCTTTTCGTAATACCTCAATGTATGAGTGCTTATTCCTAAAATTTCGGCAATTTCTCCAATAGTGAACATGAGAAACCTCCACACTGAATTTTGTCTTGACTTAGAGTTTACTCTAATCAGTATACTCAACTCATTGTTCGTTCACAATAAAACGAGATGAATGAAATTCAGGAGGAATTTATATGAAATATACGGTTATTACAGGTGCAAGTTCAGGAATTGGGTATGAATCGGCTCTTGCTTTTGCGGCTCGCGGAAAAAATTTGATCATAGCAGCCCGCAGAACGGAAGAGTTGGAAACGTTAAAATCAAAAGTGGAAGAGATTAACTCAGACCTGGATGTTATCATTCGAACTGTTGATTTATCTGTCACAGCAAACGTATATGAATTTTACGAAAGTCTTCGCAATTATCAGATCGAAACCTGGATTAACAATGCTGGTTTTGGAAACTTTGCTTCTGTAGGGGAACAAAATTTAAATAAAATCGAGACAATGCTTCACTTGAATATACAGGCTTTAACCGTTCTGTCCTCTCTTTATGTACGAGATTATGCAGAGGTTGAAGGAACACAAATCATCAATGTTTCATCAGGAGGCGGATACGTGATCGTTGCCGATGCTGTGACCTACTGTGCGACAAAGTTTTATGTAAGTGCCTTTACAGAAGGTCTAGCACAAGAATTGAAAGAAAAAGGAGCAGCCCTGAAGGCGAAGGTTTTAGCTCCTGCTGCAACTGAAACGGAATTTGCTAAACGTTCTTTGGATGCTGATGAATTTCAATATGAAGGAGCGATTCCTAAGTTTCATACTGCGAAAGGAATGGCTGGATTTCTGTTAGAACTTTATGATAGCCAAAAGATTGTAGGCATTGTACATGGTGAAACGTATGAGTTCCAATTAAGAGATCCGATTTATCCATATGTGACGAGAACAAGAAAATAATTTGGTGTCCAGAGGAGTGGCCCGGATAGGCTGACGATTCGGTGCCGAGGCACTTCGAAAAGTCGGCCTTTTTACTGATTTACCTTGTTGATCTCGTCCTCGATATATTTGCCACTGTCTCAACATTGGATTTGGAAATTGCTCTTTTTATCATGATCAGTAAGAAAGCAAGCAACAAAAGTATAACACCGCTCCAGATGAGCTGATGCGCGCCCAATTGAGAAATAAACCAGCCACCGATCCATGTTCCTACCGTGATGCCAACATTAGAAAAGGAAACAAATAAACTGTTCCCGAATTCGGAAGCTTCTTTCGCATCAGTCATCAACAAGGCTTGACTTAGAATAAGTCCCCCGGAATGCACAGCTCCCCAAACAAATACGATGACCACCATCGGCAAAAAATAAGAACCAAAATAATAAGCGAATAAGTAAATGACCGCATATACAAGTGGAAACAGGATGACTGTTTTTGTCATGCTTTTATTCACAAAGAACCCGAACAAAAAATTCCCTGCAATCATGGTAACACCAAAGATCATCAACATGATGCTAATCCATGTACCGCTCATATGGGTAACTTTCCCAAGATATTCGGCAAAGTAGCTATAAACTGAACTCATAGCTGTAAAGATCATCACAACGATCAAGAGCGTTAACCACAATTGAGGTTTGCGCAATATGCCGAGCTGCTTGCCGAAAGACATTCTGTCCTTAACGTGCATAGAAGGAAGCCAGACAAGTATGCCTATAAAGGCAATCACGCTCACAATAGCTCCAAACAGGAAAGCAGCTTCTAGTGAAACTTTTGTGGCGAGATAGGATGTAATCGGCACACCAAAAGCGAATCCGACTGTTACCCCGGCCAAAACTTGGGTAACCGCTTTACCGATCCTTTCAGGAGTTACAAGGCTGGCAGTGGTCGCAAGCGCAATCGAAAAAAAGATAGGATGAAAAAAAGCAGGAACAATCCGGAAAGCCAGCATAACCTCGAACTTGGTAGTATAGGCATAAACAATATTAGAGATAGCAAACATAAGGATAGCGGGAAGTAAAATAACTTTTCGATTAATGCCGGAAGCGAGTATTGTCAGAAATGGACCTGAAATAGCAACAATTAAAGCAAATGCACTTACAAGGTACCCGGCCTGCGAAGGCGTTATGTGAAATTTTTGAGTGACTTGGGGAAGAACACCGATAATGCCCATTTCAGTTGTAATGATGCCAAATATACCTAAAGCCAGAAAAAAGATAAATGAAGAGTGAATATTTTTCATAAATAGTGCCTCCTTGGTTTGCGTACCTTTTTAAGAAAAATGGGGCATAAAAAAATGGTCTTCAGCTGCAAGACCATTTTTTTGGAGTAAGTTACTGTTTGTTTGAAATTACATTATCAAGAAACTTATCTGCATCACTATTAAATTTCCAGGAGACCCCAAACTTATCAACCAGCATTCCAAAACACGAAGACCAAGGCATATTGGATAACGGCATGATAACATAACCACCTACAGACAAATTAGAAAAGTAATTTTCCAGTGTCTGTTTATCATCATTAACGAGACTAATCAGTATATTGTTGCCTTTAACCAGCTCGCCCGTTACACTCTTCATCGAAGGTAGAAGATCCGACATCATGATTTTCCCGCCTGCGAATTCGATTGAAGACTCCATGATCATATTTAACTCATTTTCTGGCAACGGGTAGTTTGGATCTTGCGGGAAATCTTTAAATTTAACTTTTTTTACCTCCGTTGCGTTTAAAGCCTCCGCATAAAATTCAATCGCTTGTTCTGCAATTCCATCAAAGTTTAAATATGCAACAGCTGACATAAAGCAATACCTCCTGGATTGTTATACATGTAGTATAATTTATAAAATATGACAGCTGTATGTCATTGTTTATCCTTTATCACCTGCTCAATCCCCAACAGAATCAGCTTCAAGCCGAACTCAAACGCCCTGTCGGTCCCCATCAGCTCGAACAGCCCATTCGTGAACATCCTCCGGAACAGCCCCGCATCCTTCTCGCTCATGGAGTCCAGCAGGCGAATCATCTCCTCGCCAGGAAGCGCCTCCGCTCCCTGATCCTTAAGGATAGCGGAGACACTGCGCTCATGCTGATAATGATCCAGAACGAAGTAGAAGACATAGTTCACAAGCGTAGTAACCACTTGCATTTTCTGCTCTTGCTCAAGCGGCGTCGATTCCACGCAGAGCAGCATACGATTGGTGAAGCGAATGATGTCCGGTTCGTGGGGCAGCGTCATCATCATGAGCTGCGTGGAGCAGGGATATCGGCTGAGCACGCTCCGTACCGTTACCGCAAGTCCTGTCAGCTGCTCCTTCCAGTCCCCCTCGGAGTGGAACTCCTCCAGAATGATTTTTGAGATCTGATTAGCCAGACGCTGGTAGAGATTCTGCTTGCTCTTGAAGTACCAGTACAGAGAGGGAGCCTGAATCCCCAGCCGGTCGGCCAGTCGTCTCATGCTAAATTTCTCGATCCCTCCCTCCCCCAGAAGCTCCCAAGAAGCTTCAAGAATCTTATCCTCCGAAATCTGAGGCTGCTGTTTTTTCATCGGTATCCGCCCTTTTATCTAACAGTGTAAGTTTATGCTTTACAGCTTTCTAAGCTCATGATACCATCTAACACTGTAAGGTTCAAACTAACGATGTAAGGCTGAGCCCGGCATGGTTAGACTGAGAGCCAAAATAAATGAAGAAAGCAGTGATCCACATGGATACAGAAAACCTCTATTACTTTGAAAAAGCGCCTGTCGCAAAGGCTGTTGCTCATTTCGCTGTACCGATGATGTTAGGCTCGTCAATGAATGTCATCTATTCTATTTTGAATGCCTATTTCCTTGGTACACTCCACAATACCGCCATGTTAACCGCACTCACACTAACTCTGCCTTTATTCGCGGCCATAATGGCGCTGGGCAGCTTGATTGGCATGGGCAGCGGCACATTCATCTCCCGTTTGCTGGGAGAGAACAAATATGATGATGTAAAGCATGTATCTTCATTCGCCTTTTACAGCAGTTTAGTTCTTGGTCTTATCCTGGTAGCCGTCGGTCTCCCATTGATCGATCCCATTGTTCATGGCCTGGGGGCAACACCTGATTCTTACGGATTCACGAAGGATTATGTCACGATTATGCTTATCGGCTCACCAATCGTCATCTTATTTTTCACGCTGGAGAATATCGTGCGCTCGGAGGGTGCAGCTATGACGTCGATGATCGGTATGATTCTCAGTGTTGTCGTGAATATTATTCTCGATGTGCTGGTCATTTTCGTCTTGCATGGGGATGTCATTGGTGTTGCATCTGCTACAGTCATTTCTAACTTGGTGGCGAGTGCATTCTACGCCTTCCATATGGGGTATAAGAGCCCATTCTTAACCGTCTCCGTAAAATGGTTCAAGGCGACCAAAGATATTCTGAGCAATGTATTCAAAATCGGAGTTCCTGTCTTTATTATGAGTATCTTCTTGGGCGCAATGTCGCTTATCTTGAACTATTTCCTTGTTGAATATGGGGAGCAGGCCACAGCAGCCTACGGAATTTCATCCCGTTTATTGCAGTTTCCTGAATTTATTCTGATGGGCTTATGCGAGGGAGTCGTGCCGTTGATTGCCTTCACTTTTACAGCGAATAAATTAAGAATGAAACAAACTATTGGGTTCACGATCAAAACGATTGTGGCGTTAGCTGTCGTGTTTGGTATCATCGTCTATCTGATTTCCGACCACTTAATCGGTTTATTTACGAATGACCCGCAACTAATTGAAATGGGCAGCTATATTCTGCATGTGACGTTTTTATCCCTGTTCATTTCAGGAACGACCGCGTTGTTTACGGGGATCTTCCAGGCGACAGCGCAAGGAAGCGCCGCTTTTATCATGTCCATTATTCAAGGAATTACGCTGATTCCTGTGTTATTTATCGCCAATCGAATGAACGGCTTCCACGGAGTGGTCTGGTCACTTGTCATTGCGGATGCGGTCGCGTTCCTTGTCGGGGCCATCATGCTGTATGTTCTGCGGAACAAATTGCAGCCGGAATTGGATAGTTTAGTGCAGTAGAAAAAAACATATAACACGCAAAAAGGCAGGATAAGGTACTCCCCAATCCTGCCTTTTTTAGCGATATCCTTCATATACATCGTCTTGCTCTTCTGCTGGACTTTTCCAATGCTTTGATGTCTTTAGACACCTCTTACGCAATTGATCCAGACACGGATGGATAATTATGCGAATTGTCAATGGAATTGATTAATAGCTAATGAGCACGGCCCTGACTTCAGCCAAGCCAGGACCGATGGCTATCATATATTCTCTTGCTTCAATGTATCAATAATATTTTCCTTTTTTACTTTCGCGCCAGAATAAACAATCGCGGAACTGACAATGACAAATACGGCGACAATGACAGACAGAATGCTCATCCAAGGCAGAGTGAACCCGTAGCTGAATTTGTTCGCAAATGCTCTATAGATCAGAACCATCACGACGAAACTAACGGGAAGCCCGAAGAGCAGCGACTTGACCCCATAAAAAATACTTTCATAGTTCATCATTTTCGCAAAGCCTTTTGGTGTCATACCTACGGATTTCAGCATCGCAAATTCCCGTTTGCGAAGAGCCAGCCCCGTCGAGATCGTATTAAAAATGTTCGCAATGGAAATCGCAGAGATTAATACGATAAAACCGTAAGAAAAGACGGACATCAATAGAATCTGTTGTTCTTCGTTTTTTCTGGATTGATATACATTGTAGACATTCAGATTGGTCTCATGCATCTCTTCAATTTCCTGCTGCGTTCTCAGCGGTTCTGTGCTTTTCAAATGGAGATACGTCGAAGCGTTAGCCAGGTCCTCGTCGTCTGCCAGTCGATTCAAGACGCGTTCCGACACGATCATATTTAACCCGCCTAAGCCTGTCGGGTTCATCCCCATCGGGGCTTGATCCGTCAATGCCGCAACGATCACTTTGTTTGCCTTTGTTTCTTCCCCATTCTCTTTATAGAAGCTCGTTAGCTCAATACTTTGACCGATATTCGTATATATGGCCTTCGTCTGAACATATTTCCCCGTGCCCATCTCTTGGTAATGAAGCGTATCCATCACGATCGCAGCGGGATGATCCGGATCCGTAAGCTGTTCGTAATTTGCGCCAACTGCTCTGGCATAGGCTTGCAGACTCGAATCGTTTAAGGCATGGATTTTAATATCGTAAGGGTATTTCCCGTCTTGCAGCATGCTCTGATCCTGCTTAATCTGCTCTTGCAATTCATCGGCGATGATCGCTGTATCGATCCAAGCGTTCCCAGATAACTCGTGAATCACGTTGTATTCAGTGACGCCATCCAGGGATACGATCGATTGCATCAACCTGTCATCTATTCTTTGTCCACTGCTGTACGATACTTCAATATCGTAATTGACGCCTTCCCGCGACATTTCCAGGGATCGGGTCATGCCAGTCGTAAAAAACGATACCGTCAAAACCAAAACAATGCTGATGACAAGCGAGAATACAATGGCATGATATCTCCGTTTGTTCCTTTTCAAGTTTTTCAGCCCGATTTCCGCTTCAATCCCGAAGAGCTTACGAATGAACTTCGACGTCTTTACAGCTTTGGCCGTAAGCTTTACATCGGTAGTTTGGCGAATCGCATCCATAGCAGATGCCTTGGATGCTTTGATCGCCGGAAGATACGCCGAAACGAAAATCGTCAGCATCGAAACAAGACAAGCAATCAAGAGCGATAACGGCGTGACGATGAGCCTCAGCTTTTCACTGGTCCATAATGCCCCTTCAATCATCGTGTTCATGAACCAAAAGGTGATCCCGATCCCGGCAAGACCGCATAGGATGCCAATGGGAATGCTGATCAAGCCAATGACGAACCCTTCAAAAAGCACTGAATTTCGCTTCTGCCTTTTCGTAGCCCCCACGCTCGCGAGCATCCCTAAATGGCGGGAACGTTCCGAGACGGATATCGCAAAAGCGTTATAGATGAGCGAAACCGAACCAATCATAATAACCACCATAATGATCGCCGATAATGAGAACATCATGCTGTACGAGGCTTCGCTTTTGGACAAGCCGTAATAATGAAGCAAATCGTTATTATATTGGACTGTTTCAATTTGGTTGTTCTTAGCCAAATCCTCCGCATGAGCGAACAAAGACGGATTGACATGCTGCAAGACCACCGACGCATCGACTCGACCATTTCGCCCGATGATATGATCATCGACATAGCTAATGATCGTATAGCCCGGAGCCCAAGGCGTTTCCCATACGGGACGCTTGATGAAGCCTACCACCGTATAATCCCTTATCTTGATATGCTGCAACGTTTCGGTCAATATGCCGTCTTCCCTACGCAGCGATTCGGTCTGATCCAGGGCAAGACCGCCCCCTTGTTCGAATCGTTCGCCGACACGAAGGGTTAGACGATCTCCGATTTCGTACTTCACTTTGGCGTTCGTTGCAACAGGCTCGGAGATCACGACTTCCTTGTCCGTATGCGGAAGACGCCCCTTGCTTAGCTCAACCTGAAATTGTGCGAAACCTAACGCATCATATTCCTTGATGAACAAGTACGGCTTATTGGGATTTTGTCCCCCTTCTAATGAGGCATAGCCAAGGTCTCTTGTGATCGCAACGGTTTTGGTTGCGTCATCGCCCTGTATCGCCGCAAGCTGTTCTTTGGTTACATCTTGATATTGGACATGCCACTCCCCTGTATCCGCGATGGTTTGTCTGATCATTAAATCCGCAAAGGAAAAAACAAGCGTAGCGACAGCGGTCACCATGGCAACCGAAATGATGACGCCGATGATGGTCACAAGCGTTCGTCTCTTGTTCTGCTTCAGATGCCGGATGGTTAATGTATTGACAATATTCATCGCCTTATCACCTCGTCTTTGGCAATCCTCCCGTCTTCAATCGAAATGATCCTGTCGGCTTGCAAGGCGATTCGTTCGTCGTGCGTGATCACGATCAGCGTCTGATGATAGGTCTTATTCAGCATTTTTAATAAGTCGATGATGTCACTGCTATTCTTGCTGTCCAGATTCCCGGTCGGTTCGTCAGCCAGCATAATCGCAGGATTGCCGATGAGCGCTCTGCCGATCGAGACACGTTGCTGCTGTCCGCCGGATAGCTGATTCGGCAGGTGATTTAATCGATGCTGCAAATTCAACGTATTCACTAGGCCAGCTAATTGCTTTTGATCTATCTTTTGGCGATCCAGCAAGAGCGGCAGCGTAATATTCTCTTCCACCGTAAGAACGGGAATCAGATTGAAAAACTGGTAGATCAGGCCGATTTGCCTGCGCCTGAAGATGGCCAGCTGCGTTTCATTCAAGGCATACATGTCCGTATCCTGAACATAAACTTTCCCGCCAGTCGGACGATCCACACCGCCCAGCATATGAAGGAGCGTCGATTTCCCCGATCCGGACGGGCCGATAATCGCGACGAATTCGCCTTTTTGGACCGAAAAGGAAACATCATCAAGCGCCTTCACCGCCGATTCGCCTGTGCCGTATACTTTAGACAGATGCTCAATTTTTAAAATTTCCATTGTTATACCCCCTTCCCTAAATGCTCAATTCCAGGTATATACCATCTCTCTAAATCCAACATCCCATAGGGTTTCATTCCCCTCAATGATTATCGTAAGCTCATTTGCCTGGGGGAGATAAATGATCCTCATATCCGGCTCATGGAGTTGATCTTCAGCGGATACGGACAGGAACTCCTGCCCGTCAACGGTAACCTTGATGCTGCCCTGGAAATCCTTCTGATCGGGAATTCCATAATTCAAGCTAAGATATAACTCCTTATTGCCTAACGTATACGTGTACGTTTCCTGCTTGTTACCTTCGATGCCGTACACATTATATTGGGGTTCCACGTCTTGACCGCCAATCTTAAGACTGCTCGGTTTGGTTCCCGTTATTGTATTCCCGGTACTATCCTTCAAATCGTTTATCGCCACAAAGGGGCCAATTTCTTTGGTGAACATTTGGTCAATCATCCCGAAGACCCCCCACACGCCGAGCATCAAGACAGCACTGGAAATACCCGTGACAGTAATATTTCTCCAGTTGTTTTTTGTACGAAAGCCAAGCTTGTACGCCCCGAATCCGATGGCAGCACCCAATGAGTTCTGGATGACGTCGTTAATATCAAAGCTGCCGAGGAAAGTTAGTGCCTGAATGGTCTCCACCACAAGAATGGACAGGATGAACAGAGTCATAAAGCGAACAAAGCTGGTTCGATATAACAACGGAATCAATATGCCAAAAGGGATAAAGGCTGCGATGTTCCCGAGATCCACAAAATCCATCAGCGTGGGATGTAGAATATCGGATAGACCCGGCACCCTAAAAAAAGCGTCCGGCAAAAAAATAAAGGTGTACTCGCTGATTTGATCTACACTATCCGTTCTGCCGAAAGCGAAAAACCAAAAATAAATAATTAAAAGGGTATAGAATATAGTGATTGCATAAATAGTCTTACGCTGTTGCTTCAAATGCATGCTCTTACCTCCATCGTTCATCTGATGAATATCATTTTATCTGTCCAAAATGACTTTCCAGTGACGATGGAGGTGACAATTCAGTCACTTACGGAGTGCCGTTAAATCACATGCTTATAAAATTTAATCCGAAATTGCGTACCCTTCTCGCTGTCGCTCGTCACATCGATCACGCCGTTCTGGCTGGCAATGATGCTGTGAGCCATCGCAAGCCCTATACCGATGCTCCCTTCGCTGGCGTTCTTTCCTTTGTAAAAACGTTTGAAAATATAAGGCAAATCTTCTTTCGGAATGCCTTTTCCGTTGTCAGCAATGACGATTTCTGTGAATAGCGCGTTTTCGGAAAATGTGATGAGGATCACTCCGCCTTCAGGCGTATGCTCCACGCTGTTTTTTAAAATATTGATGACCGCTTCAGCAGTCCAACTGAAATCTCCGACAAAAGAGACATGATCATCGCCCGCGATGGAAACCGTCTGTCCCTTAATATCCATCGGAATCATAACCGGCTCTAATGCCTTTTGGATAAGGTTCTTTATGGCTATTCGATCTTTTTTGAATTGGATGGACTTCGCATCAACTTTCGATAGCCTTAATAAGGAAGAAACAAGCCAATCGATGCGTTCAAGCTGGATGCGAATATGATGGGTGAACTCCGTTCTTTTGTCCGGAGGCAGGTCAGGGGCGCTTAACAAATCAGCCATCACCGTCATGGAGGTGAGCGGCGTTTTGAGCTGATGTGAAATATCGGATATGGCATCCGTCAGTTGCATTTTGTCCCGCTGCAATAGCGACCGGTGCTCCGATAGCATGAGCGTTACTTTGTAAATATCATTCTTTAAAATGCTTAGCTCGCCTTCCTGGTTATCGCGAACGTCAAGGGAATCATTGCCGTTGCTTATTTCCCGCAAATAGACGGAGAGCTTCGCTAATTCGCGGTATCTCCACCTCGTGAATAACAAACTCGTGCCCATAAGCAGCATGGATACAATAAAAACGAATGCCGCGGCGACGGACGAAATGAACGCAGCGACGACGACCGCCGTTAAGCTGATCGAGCCCATGACGAGTAATAACATTTGAATTTCCCGATTGCGCAGCATCTAATCACCGACCTTATAGCCTAAACCGCGTATCGTTTTGATCAAAGTCGGCTGCTCTGGATCATCCTCCAGCTTTTCTCTCAGCCTTTTGATATACACCGTTAACGTATTGTCATTCACGAAGTCGCCAGCCACGTCCCAGATTTGCTCTAAAAGCTGATTCCTTGTGAGGACCTGTCCAATGTGGTTGCCGAAGATCAGCAATAAGCGATATTCCAAGGCGGTTAGCGGAATTTCGGCACCGTTTTTATACACTTTGCCTTCCAGCGTATGGATTCGAACATTGTCGATGTCGATGATCGCTCCGGCGTGGGACGGCTTCTGGTATCTCCGCAAGACGGACTTGATCCGGGAGAGAAGCTCACGTACTCGAAAAGGTTTGGTAATGTAATCATCGGCTCCCATGTCGAGTCCCATCACGACATTGACCTCATCGTCGATCACCGTTAAGAAGATGACCGGCATGTCTCGCCGCTCCTTCACCATCTTGCACAACTCATAACCGTTTCCATCCGGAAGCTGTAAATCGAACAAGCATAAAGTGAACTGATCGATGTCTTCGGCGAGCACCTTTTTGGCTGAAGCGACATCTTGGCAGAGAACGGCCTGATAACCATCTTGCAGCAGCGAATATTCCAGTCCCGACGCGATCGTCTTATCATCTTCGACTAATAAAATTTTCATATGCAACTCATCCTCACGTTAGAGTAAATTCACTCCCCATCTTGGTTTCGATATTATAACAGATTTTATCAACAGGTTTCACAGTTACTGATGGTAGGGTTCGGCTTAACCGGTATATCGACAAAAAATGCTAAAGGAGCTGGTAGCAACCAACTCCTGCAGTGGCATTCGTATCATTCTGAAGCGAAAAGTAAAGGCGCCCCATTGGACGCCCTCCTGTCTAACATCATTATTGAAGTTTGCCTTCGCGCAGCAATTCGACGGACTTCTCAATACGCCGCTGCCTGGTTTCAGCACTCTTCGCACCCTCGATATTCAATACAAACCGGCGCTTGTTGCTGTAAGACAAGCCTTCAAAAAACTGCCGGGCCTCCTCATGACGATGGAGCGCTTCCGTAAAATCATCTGGCACGCTTAACTCACGCGGCGCAGTGTCCAGCTCAAGTTCGACCTCGATTTCATCCCCTGCCTGAATGCCTGCCCCTTCGCGATTCTCCTTGCTGACAGGAAGCATGAATTTACCGCCCATCGACGCAATCGTGCTGCGATAGGTATAAGAGCGGATCGTTACTTTAACAGGCGGCTTCTTGCCTCCTCCGAGTCCCTCTACGATTTCGTCCGGGACTTCAATGCCGGTCGCTGTTTTCTTGCTGAGTTGAAGCGTCGATTTAAATTTCATGAAATTTCCCTCCTTTTTCTCATAGAGACTGCCTTGTTAATCATTTTTCATCTCATCCTCCAATTTTATTCGAGTCCATTTTGCTGATTTTGTTCATAATGTGAATAGAGTTGCGGACCGTGCTTTTTAGCTCTGACAATTTCTTGGGATGTACTTCTTAGGCATTCTCAGCCGTAACAGGGTTAACTGCAAAGAGGGAATGAATGTTGCCTTCTGGATCTGCAAAGAAGCCCGTGGTGTGCCCCCAGGACGTCACCTTCGGCGCTGTTATCCCTGTAGCCCCTTTTGAAACAAAATCATCATACATAACATAGACATCCTCAGGAGAAGCACATTCGAAGTTAAGCTCAAAAGCTTGCCCTTTACGCTCTTCTACAAAAGAATGGTGACCGTTTGTGTTATCTGCCATTAATGGTGCCGCGAAAATGGCTAGACGAACGCCATCATTCTCAAATTCAGTGTAATGTCCTTCTTCAATAATAACCTTAAATCCCAGGACATCACGATAAAAGCTAGTCAATCTAGGAACATCAAGCGCCAAAACAGTGATTCCTTCTAATTTTACTCTCATGCCCATACCTGCCCCCCGCCAACATAAATTCAATAAAATTCTGTACTCATCAGATATCATTTCTATGGAATATTATATATCATCCCGCTCCCTTCTTACATATTAAAGTACAATAGACAAAGTCTCCCGCCTTTGTGGTACGGTTCTCCGCGCTGTCTGTAACGGTGGCCATCCTTTTGCGGATGGCCCTCTTCACATTATCTTCCCATATCGTATTCTGCCCGTTAGCTTAAAATCGGCTCAAACAGGACATTGAAATTTTTCGACTACCACCGCTTGGGTGATAGCGGTTATATCGTCTTTCTTGAAGCGGGAGGACGTCCAAGGCCTTGGCAACGTTGGGTTGGCCCTCATAACCTTCTACTTCGCCTGCTCCTTTATCACCTGCTCACTCCCGAGCAGAAGAATCAGCTTCAAGCCGAACTCGAACGCCTTGTCGGTCTCCATCAGTTCGAACAACCCGATTGTGGCGTTAGCCGTCGTGTTCGGCGTCATCGTCTATCTAATTCCCGGCCATTTAATTGGTTTATTTACGAATGACCCGCAATTAATTGAAATGGGCAGCTACATTTTGCAAGTGACGTTCTTATCCTTGTTCATTACATGAATGATCACGTTGTGTACGGGGATCTTCCAGGCAACAGCGCAAGGAGCCGCCGCGTTTATTATGTCTGTTATTCAAGGGATACCCTGATTCCTGTGTTGTTTATTGCCAATCGTATGAATGGCTCCCACGGAGTGGTCTGGTCACTTGTCATTGCGGATGCCGTCGCGTTCCTTGTTGGAGGTATCATGCTGTATGTTCTGAGGAATAAATTGCAGCAGGAATTTGGATAGTTTAGTGCAGTAGAAAAATACATAACACGCAAGAAGGCAGGATAAGGGCACTCCCCAATCCTGCCTTCTTGCGTACATAGGGGAATAGACAATTGTCGCTATTGCCAGAATCATTTCCGCATCTTTGAACGGCTAAACAGCAATTTCGCCCTACTTGTGATACGGTTCACCTCGGTTGGGGGGGCTTCGGCAACGACAAAGTTTGCCTCTTCATCCAAAACGTATTGAGAAACGCCATGTTAAATCCTGCCTTGACCATATTGCCATGGCTAGTCGACCCAAATGCCACATCCGTATAAACGGTCGTAACACCAAACTTCGCATCATCGGAAAGTCTTAGCCGCAATAACGTCCCTTGTCTCCATGGAGGCCTTACGACGCTGGACGTAGCTCTCCTGAGACGCCTCTGCCTGGTAAGGCTCCTGTGCTGCGTTTCGACGGAGTTCCAGGCTAATGGGGTGGGGTCTGCCCAGTTCCCTGGCAATGGCTCTGGCACTTTCCCCCTGTTGGTGGAGGATTTCTAGCTTGCCTCGCTCGATTATGCTACGATGTGTGTAGCTCATGGCGGATTCTCCTTGTGTGAATGTGGGTGTAGGAACTCTCATTCTACACGAATCCGGCCATGGGCCCTTTGTTTATTTATTTCTAGTAGGTGTCGCACTTCATATTACAAACTGTCGTATCATAATATTATTAACAAGTTATCCATATTCCGATTTCATGTTAAAATATATTCATTGCGTCAATAACAGTTGGTAAACTTTAAAAGGAAGATATATGGTAATATTTATGTAGATATAGAACTCATGAACTAAGGGGGAGTACTGTTGAATTTTTTCTCTTTACATCCAAACATTTATGCTACTGGAAGACCACAAGGATTAATAGGAATGTTAGAAAATGTATGGGTATCTAACCATACTCCTGGAGAAGGAATCCTGTATTTAATATCTGGATTTTCAAACTATAATGGTGGAGTTAGATTTTATGAAACTTTTACAGAACACATAAATCAAGGGGGAAGAGTTGTTGCAATCTTAGGAGGAAGCACCTCACAAAGACTTTCTAGTAGGCAAGTTGTTGAAGAGTTACTAAATAGAGGTGTAGAGGTACATGTTATTAATAGAAAACGAATATTACATGCAAAATTATATGGTGCAAGTAACAATTTAGGAGAATCTTTAATAGTTTCATCTGGTAATTTCACTGGACCTGGCATGTCCCAAAATATTGAAGCTTCTCTTCTTTTAGACAATAATACTACTCAATCAATGGGATTTTCGTGGAATGAAATGATAGGTGAGATGCTGAATCAGAACTGGCATATTCATAATATGACTAACGCTACAGACACATCTCCTGCCTGGAATTTATTGTATGATGAACGCACAACAAACTTGACTTTAGATGAAACAGAGAGAGTTACTTTAATTGTTACTCTAGGTCACGCTGACACTGCCAGAATACAAGCTACCCCAGGCACTACTGCTGGTCAAGGAACACAGTATTTCTGGCTAAGTAAAGACAGTTATGACTTTTTCCCACCTTTAACTATTCGAAATCGACGTGGAACAAAAGCAACCTATTCTAGTTTAATAAATATGAATTATATTGACATCAATTATACAGATACCCAATGTAGAGTTACCTTTGAGGCTGAAAATAACTTTGATTTTAGACTTGGAACTGGGAAATTAAGATACACTGGTGTAGCAGGAAGTAACGATATAGCAGCAATAACACGCATTGGCGACTCTGATTATGAACTAAGAATAATTAAACAAGGTGCCCCAGAGTATACCCAACTTGACCCTTATGCAGTAAGTTTTATTGGTAATAAAGGAAAAAGATATGGATATATTCCTAATGACGAATTCGGAAGGATTATTGGGGTTACCTTTTAAGAGCCTGTTCAAAAAGTGTTAAATCTCCTGCACAGTTGATCATCCACATGATCGATATAATCAATCAAGTTCCGCATCAAATCCGAGTGTGTTATAGTAGTGGCAGGGATTCAAGCTGCAAGTCCATGAAAATGCACCTCGCGCAGGCTTAATGGTTGTAGGTATGCTTCCATTTTACCATTTTTCGCTACGGGTGTATTTTTATTTTTCAACCCACTAGAGTACATTTTGAAACAGGCTCTTTAAGCAAAATAATAGCTGGTATTGTTCAGATACTATGCCAGCTATTGTTTAAGGCTTCCTCAGAATAATTAAAGTTTCATTATTTACAGCATTTTTATGATGAATACCATACCTTTTGTAGGTTTGCAGTTCTACACTCTCATCATGAATCCACCCGACAGATACTGCTATTTCAACGAGGAGTTTTGGAGTATTAATATCAAATCTCTTTCCCCCTAAGGTAGTATGGTTATGCCCAACAATTAATGCATACGGTGCATTTTTTTTAAAGTAAGGTAGCAGGTTTTTAAACATTAACATCATATCTGCAAAATATCTATATAAAAGTTGGGGGACTGCTTGTCTACGAAACCCGTCTGACTCACTTAATGCATTTTGTAGCGTATTACAGAACATAAATAGCGATTCAGGAATCTGTGAAGCATTATTTAACATCTTTTCTTGCCACTCTGTTTTTATAGACTTTTTGAACTCCCTACTCCCTATAAGATTACCTTCTAAAGGCATAATTTCATTAGGTGGTATTAGCCCTAACCACACTAGGCTAAGACGTTGTGTATCGATATATGGTAAAGCCGTGGCATAAGGAGGACTTGTAATTCCTGCATCAAAATAATTTAAATCTAATACACCCCCTTCTTGTACTCCTAAGTTTCTTGAATCATAATTTATTGCTTTATTTTTCTTCACTTTTAAACCGGTTATTTTTTGAGAATATATCATGTTATTAACAAACTTATCTATAGATAACTCATATTCGTCTATTAGCAATTCTTCAGGAAAAGGTGATTTACGTCTTCTAATCCTTAAATCAGCAGGCTCTTGTAAAGAATATTCACGTATAAGATTACTTAGTAGAACTAGGAATATATTCTTTAATGGACCAGCGTTAAAATTTATACTTTTCCTTAAAAATTCAATTTCAAAAAATATTTCTTCTGGAAACCACTTGAATAAATATTCCTCACGCTCAGTTAAATTTGTTGGTAATTCAAATATTTTATTGCCCCGATGAAAGTCTCTAATAATTTTATTACCTACTTCAGCAATATTATATGCAGAATGTGATATTGCTGTTTGTTTCGCATTAGCAATGAATACGGCTAAAGGATTAATATCTAAGCCAATAGCATTTATGTTTTGAAGCGAACATTCAAGTAAAGTTGTTCCGCTCCCAGAAAACGGGTCAATTACATTACAATTCTCATTCACATTAAAAATATTCAAAAGAGACTTGACCACCTGAGGATTAAATTTACCTTTATACTCATGAATACCGTGTGCTGAATATCTTGTAGCTTGTCTACTATTTGTAGAATTACCTATAGTTTGTTCAACTCTCGCTTGAGAAGGAATTATTGTTTCACTATCTGACTCTACCTTAGAAAAATAAGTAAGTTTTTTTATCTTTTCTCTTAAAGAATCTGTTTCATCTAGTTCAATATTTAATGTATCGTTTTCTGAATAAATTTCTTGAGGATTTAACAATGCCTCAACTTCTTTTATAGCCATCTCTTTTTCATATGGAAAGTACTTATAATTGTTCCAGAATAAGCGGTAATGCATTTAAATACCTCCTTCCGGGATTTAATTTTTTTGTAATATTAATAAAGTTTCTTTTTTGATTTTTGCATGAGATAAATTAAAAGATTTTCTATGGTTTGCAATATTCCTATCAATAATTTCTACAACAGATAAATTATGTTTCAAAGCTAAATCTTCAATTATTTTAGAATTATCATAATGTTTCCCATGAATAATAGAACGTCCAACCACAAAACAAATATACCCAGAAGAAACTACTACCTTTGTTAGTAATTCCATTACACTATCCATCTGCAATATAAAATCATCTATAGTTTGATGATTTTTCTTAAAGTAATGAGCTCTTGCACCTATCTCACTATTTTTTACTTCATTCGGATTATATCCCAACCACCACATACGATATTTGTGATATAACCAATATTCATAGACATTGGGATAAGGGGGTGAAGTAATAACCATGCCGATGGGTTTCTTTATATCTGAAGGAGTTACTTCTAGAATGCTTTTATTAATTATCTGAGCGCTTATTTTATTTTCGAACAAATTTCCCCCAAGATATTGACTTAATTTTTGACATGCCATTAAAAAATAACTGAAAACATTTTCTTTTGTTACATTCTTTTCTACTGCAGCATATCTTGTATCACTTTCTTGATTTGAAACCCGAACAATAATACTTGATAGCGCAAGTCTCAAGCCATTTCTAGTAATTTCATTCTCAACTTTGTCAATTTCTGAAACTAAAACAGATATTGCATGCTGAATATCCTCTTTAAACCAATGATTAACGTTAGGAATTTCTTTGTTAATTTCATAACTATTTTTCTTTGCATTGCTAATACATTCTTCAGCGATATCTACAAAATTAGAAAATACAGTATTAGTTTTGACTGTACTTATCAAACACGCTATAGGGTTTAAATCTACTCCAATTGTTGGGTACCCCTTATTTTGAGCTTCTACTAGAGTAGTTCCACTACCGCAAAAAGGGTCAAGAACCGCTGTTCCTTCAGGCAAAGGAAGCGTGTCCAATAACGTTCTCGGTATTTCAGGAATGAATTTCGCTGGATAAGGATGAACTGAATGAATTCCTTTCGTCGTGCTTGAACTAGTAAAGTCCCAATCTATTTCATGAAGTTTTTCTTTTATATCATTTGCTGTATTCATTATTTGCACCTTTCCACTGTTTTTTCACAGGCATACTTTAGCATCAAAATAAGAACATATATCCTTATGAATATAATAAAATTTTTAATGAATAGCTTTTTAACTATAACACATTTTTCTATTTTGAAGTAAATGGTTATTTTTCCAAAAAATGAAATATTTGACTATTGCACTAAAGTTTTGATTCAATACGTTTTAATGTAACCAAAATCTCACTAAGAATGACTTCAATCTTGTTTGGTGTAGATTCAGCAATTTCAGTTCCAAAAGAAATATCTTCAATATTCCGGCTTGAGATTTTATCTAAACAGGCTTTAAATGCAATTTCCCAAGTTGTATGATTTGTTAACTTATACTCTTTAATATCATTAAAGGTTTGTATGTGCTCTTCTGAGAACTGCTGCCTATTGCCAATTAACCCCCTCTCTCGCAAGTGTTTTTTTAAAGCTCTTACATTTCCGATTTTATCTTTGACTTTCTGAACAAATTCTTCATCGGTGTACTTATAAATAGTTCTCCCTCCAATACAAATTCATTTAAAGTTATATTGACTTTTATTGATATTATTATAATTTTAATTCATTATTCGCTAATGGTCAACAAAAAAACAAACGTTTGTTCCTATAATTTTTGAGGAATACAAAAAGAGCAACCTTAAAAGACAACTCTTTTATAAAAACTTCATTTACTTATGATAAGGTTCCCCCCGATTGATCTTCACCGCCCGGTAAATCTGCTCCACCAGCACGAGCCGCATTAACTGATGCGGCAATGTCATGCGCCCGAAGCTCAGCTTCTGCTGGGCGCGGCGTTGGACGGCGTCGGAGAGGCCGTTGCTGCCTCCTATCACGAATACGATGTGGCTCGTGCCGTAGGTGGCGAGCTTGTCCAGCTCGGCTGCCAGCTCCTCCGAGCTCCACAGCTTGCCGTCGATGGCGAGTGCGATCACGTGCGCCTCGCTCTTGATCAGCGCGAGCAGCCGCTCGCCCTCGCGCTCTTTCACCTGCCGGACCTCTGCCTCGCTCATGTTCTCCGGCGCTTTCTCGTCCGGCACCTCCAGAACCTCGAACTTCATATAAGGGCCGAGCCGCTTCGCATACTCCGCAATGCCCTGCACCAAGTATTTTTCCTTCAATTTGCCGACCCCAATAATTTGTATGAACATTGCTGCCGCCCCTTTCTTTTAACACAAGCTTGTTCTAAACAGCAGGATTTACTTTCAACGATCATTCTATGTAAAAAGGCCGCCTATACCGCATGATAAGCACCATGGATTCAGCCTTCCAGGAGTCGGTCGCTTGATCAGTTCTGACGTCTTTCCCTGTTCTTCTCTCAGCTTAGCCCCATATGCTCCATTTTGACAATGACGAATGCCAAAAAGAGCGCGCCAGACGCTCCCGCCGGTCACGCTCTCCTGCTCGGACATTTCATGTACTCAAAATCATATCCGGTTATACAATCAGAAACTCGGCATGCTGATCACACTGCGAGCATTTGACCGGCGGGTCCCAATCGGAGAATTCCGTCTCCTTCAAGTCCACCACATCCGGTGCGTCCTCAAATTCATCGACAAACAGATCGATCGCCAGTTCCACATGTTCTTTACATACGACGTACATTCAAATAGCATCCCTTTCCGTTATACCTGTGAAGCAGCGGCTTGATTCATAGAGCTCCTGTTCTGGTATCTATCATTCTAGCCACTTCTCTGTTCTACCACACCTCACACGGAAAGAAAAGACCTGCGCCCCATTTGGTTATCCCTGTTTGGAGCATTGATGCTAATCAGTTGCATAAAGGAGCCTGCCTAAAGCTGACTGAGAAAAAGGGGGTTCTGATCTCCTTTGAAGAGGTAGAGCCGGAGGACATTCCTGAGGAGATCCGCATTCATCTGGAAGAATCCTGAGGGGAAATGCCAAAACCTGTCCGATATTTAAATAGTCTGTGTCTGAACAGAAATAACGTCTTCCGAGTACCTGCTCTTCTCAACAACGCCTTCCCAAGAGGGTACAATCTGCTTGCCGTCGAAAGCCATGTCATCTTCCATCAGCTCCGATTGTACAATGCATGACAGCATGCTTTGATATTCCTTGATCTGACCGGGCGAAGCATAGCCGCGGAACATCTCGAACAAAGCTATACACCTTTTAAAACCACTCATATCCTTCAGACGGATATACTTGTCCAATGCATGCAGCGTACAGGACAGGCCCTTCCTGTAATCCTTATTTTTCAAGCGATAAATGATGAGAAGGTACATAAATCTGGTATAACGAGAGAAAATGAGAGGGTCGGCTTCCATGGTGTCGGGGTTAAATTCTTCGATGAGTGCGTCGACTTCATCATTCAGATCAAAATCATGAAGCAGCGTTGCCTCCAAAATATTGACCAGACCGGGTGCCATTTCTTGAGGATGATCTATTAAGAATTGAACATATTTTGGGAGCGCTTCCACTTTGCCCTCTAATAAATCTAGTCCAAAGCTGTTGGCCTTGGCGAGAAAATTCAGACGTTGAATCTCTTTGATTCCATTGTCATCCAAATTCTGAAACCAGCCAAGATCCGAGTACTGACGGATACAGCGCCTTTCTTCCGCATAATTTTTCAGCTTTCTGAACGCGATTCCTTTCATGAGCAAGCTGAACCCATAGTAATACACCAGCGGGCGTTCTGTATGTATCGGCTGCTCATACATGCCACGAGCCGTCACATGCAGATGATCTGCAATATCGATCAGCTCAGGCCAATTTCCAAGTGAATAGGCCATTCGCAAAAGCTTGACAAGCCCGTCCAAATCGCGGTAGTTTCTTAAATCAATTTCCGTCATTTTGGAAATCACCCTCCTTCGTTATTTTCCATCCCATCCAAAGGTATAATAGTCTGATTTACTCGTCAATAGCCGCATTTTAGCGAATTTCCCCATAATTTGCTGATTGCTTGATTCCCAAAGCTGGAATGTAGCGGGAAACACTTTTTTCTTGATTCATCCGATCACCCAGGCTGCACTTACTGCACAGGGAAACCGCAAGAAACACCAGCTGCTTGCGATTTCCGGGACATATCGAGCAAGGCAACTATTCCATCAGTTGATCGGGTACGGTCCCGGAATTCGCTCAACCCTTCGAGGCGTATCAGGGCATGGATCCAGAGGGCTTAAGCTGCTGAATGAATTGCAATACTTCCTCATAATAGGGCTCTTCCCTGAAATGTTCCGTAAAAAGCTCTTCGAACCCGCTGAGATCCGTGGGAGATTGCTTTAGAACAAGATCGTGGTACCAAGGCAAAATATATTTAAATAAGGAGTGCTTCTTCTCAGCGCTGACATCCTCCTCCGTCAGTCCTTTTCCAATAAAGTAGCGAAGAATTTTCTGATAACCCCTAAAAACAACTTCGCCAAAATTATATCCGGAAGGCGGGTTATTCGCATATCGAAACAGGCCGCGGTGAATAACACAGAACAAAGGGTTTTTTTGAAGAATAGCGTACTGGATATACATCTGATTAAAAGAAGTATTAATAAAAAGATCCGGTTCTTCGATTCGCCCCAGATCCGTCCGGCGCAATATGGTGCCTGAAATAAAAGTGGACATAATCGTAGAAGCCCTTAAAAAGGCTGACGCTCCTTCGCCGTTGAAGACTTTGCCGTCGTGGTTGTGCACATGGATATGAATCACACCGCAATCCTGATGCTGCTGTATGGTATAGATTAAAGGCATGAGTGTGCCTTCCACAAAAAAGTCATCGTCTCCCTGGAGCTTGATGAAGGTCCCTTTGGCCATGTTCATAATTTTAAAAATATTGCGGTCTGCGCCTATATTTTCGTCATTGCGGTAATAGGTAATGTAAGGATACAAAGCGCTGAATTTTGCTGCAACTTCCGCCGTATTGTCGGTTGAAGCATTATCGGAGATCAATACTTCTACGGGAACATAGCAACTATGCAATTGACTTACAATCGATTGCAGACATGCTTCCAGATTGGCTGACCGATTATAAGTAGGAATGCAAATGGAAAGGAAGGGTCCGTCAAACCGTTCTCTCAGCATCTGTTCCCGTTCAGCTGCCGATTGTGGGGACAGCCACTCCGCCGTTTTATAATTGAAAACTTTGATAATCTCGGCCGGATTTCCTGCGGCGATGCAGTGATCCGGAATTGGCTGCTCAACCACGCTTCCGGACCGAATGATAGCTCCGCGTCCAATTCGCAGGTTACCGTGAATCACGCAGTTATCTTCGATAATGGCTCCTTCGCCAATCGACAATGCGCCATGATGGTCATTTATTCCTTGGGCTAAAATCGCTTTGCCTATCTCTTGATATTCGTGATCTGTATCGGAAATGCTAACCTGCCGGCCAATTCGTACACCAGACTCAAGCTCAACGCTGTTCAAGGCTGAAATCGTCATATTCTCCCCACAGATGCAGCCGTCCCCGATGCGAATAACAGGGGTCCTTCCTCTTCCTTTTGATATGACGCTAAACCAATGGCCTGATCGAATGTGGACATATGAACCGATTGAGACCTCGTCCGGGTGAAATATGAAGTGTCCTGCTTCCAAAACCGTTTCTTCGCCACAGTGATAAAGAGCGCTTGAGGCTACGGGATTCATAAAATTCATTGGAGTACTCCTTTCGGTTAATCGGATTTTGCAGACTTCATCCCCAATTGGCACGTATCTCTGCCATTAATTTCAACCCATCCTGATAATAGGGTTCTTCCCGGTAATGATCGGAATAAATTTCTTCAAAGCCGTCTGTATCCGCAACCGCTTTAGTCTCCAATATGACTTTGAACCAGGGGAGAGCGTAGGTCATTAAAACCAGATACTTTTGGGTGCTGAATTCCTCCAATGAAAGACCGCGTCCCACAAAATGCTTAAGAATTGATGGGAAGCTGCTGAACACAATTTCGCCAAAATTATAGTCATCCGAAGATAACCCGGCATAGGTGAAGAGGCTCCGGTTCCAAATACAATAATTAGGGTTCCTTTCCAGGATGGCGTATTGCAGATACAGTTGATTAAAGCAGGAAGACATGAATAGATCGGCAGGCTCCTCAAGAGCTTCCAAATCGGCTCGGCGCAGAAATATAGAAGAGATGAAGGTTCCATAAATGGATGTGGCGGAAACAAAGTTTGATAAACCGTGGCCTTTATGGACTACACGGTCATCCCCTCGAACATTTACATAGATAACCCCGCAATCCTGATGGTTATAAACGAGATTGAGCAACGGTAAAATGGTCTCTTCCACAAAAAAATCATCATCGCCCTGCAGCTTGATAAACGTACCGTTTCCCTGATTCATTACTTTGAAAATATTAAGATCGGCACCGGTATTGCTGCTGTTGCGTGTAAAGCTGAAATTTTCGTATTCCTCGGCAAGTCGGCTTAGCAGAGCAGGTGTACGGTCGGTTGAAGCATTATCTGATACGATGATCTCAATCAGTTCATTTCCCCGGACTTGGGATAAAATACAGTTCAGGCAATGTTCCAGATAATCGGCCCTGTTATACGTGGGAATACAGATCGACAGCAGCGGCTGCTTCCGTCTTTCATCAAGCAAACGGCGGGCTTCGCCGGCAGATGAAACCTTGACCCAGCAGTTCAAGGAAGGCACGTATAAACTCACAATTTCCGCAGGTACTCCTGCGACGACGGCATAATCGGGTACGTCCCCGGTAACGATGCTCCCCGCCTTTACCACACTGCCGAAACCTACACGAAGCGGGCCTTGAATGATGCTATTTGCCCCGATCCAGCAGCCTTCCTCCAAAAGAACCCCTTCTTTGTATCTGGAGGTCGGACTGCGTTCAATTTCACCATGGTCGGTCATGGTGACATGTGAATCAATTAATACATCCTTTCGCAAGGTTAAATTGTATTCGATATCGATGCTCAAACCCATGTTGATCTGGCAGCCGTCGCCAATGCTGATTTTGGCTGCGCTGCCCTCTTCCTCGCCAAACAGCCTGTTTCGTGTCTGAATCCTGTAGGGGGCACGAATAAATACGTCATTCCCGATACTGACCTGTTCCGGATGGGTAAAGATCCCGTCCTTTTGTATGAAGGTATTGCTGCCGAATTTTATAAATCTGCTTGCAAGCTCCACAGGGATATAAGTGCTCATAATTTGACTCCTGTTCGGAAGATTTTGCTTTACTCTATTCGGATTCCCGGAAAAATGAATGTAGGGAACTTTAATTTTATGATGAGAACACGATTTTCCGTATATCTCTCAAATCTTTGACCTTCCAATAAATGAACGAATCAGGTATACAGATCATTCCATGCACATTTGAGACTGTTAAGTCTCCTTGATCCTCTGGACAAAAATACGGGAAGCAAAGAAGACCGGGGCTAGTCTTGCCCTTGCCCGGTCTTCTTTGCTTCCCGTTATTATTTATTTCGGCTATGTAGCCGACTTCGGCAGCTCCACGGATGTATCAGCCTTATTCGTCCGGCTTATCCGTCAGGGTCACCGTCACCTTTTCGGCCTTGCCCTGACGGTAATAGGTGACTTCCATCTTATCGCCAATTTCCTTGTGATCATACAGATAACGCCGCAGCTCCAGTGTAGATTTAATCGGTATTCCGTCCAGAGCCGTAATCACATCGTTCAGCTTCAGGGCGGCTTCCTCCGCAGGGCCGTGCGATTCCAGCACAATGACCCCTGACTTGACCTCGTCCGGAAGCTTCAGCTCCTTGCGCTGCTCGTCATCAATCGGAGCGTATGGATTTTCCAGATCAATTGTGTATACGCCCAGGTAAGGACGCTCCATTTCGCCATCGTCCATCAGATCATAGACCGTGGCCATCACTTCATTCGCCGGAATGGCAAAGCCCAGTCCCTCCACGCCGGTATCTGCAATTTTCATCGTATTTATGCCGATGACACGCCCGTTCAGATCGACCAGCGCGCCCCCGCTGTTGCCTTCGTTAATAGCGGCATCCGTCTGAATGACACTCTGCTCCCAGTCATATACACCATCCTGATTAATGGACACCGGGATGATCCGGTTCGTATAGCTGATAATTCCGGAAGTAAGCGTATCGCCCAGTCCGAGCGGATTGCCGATGGCAATCACCGTTTCACCGAGACGCAGACGGCTGGAATCGCCAATCTCGGCAACCGTATCCATGTTCTTATCATCAACAGCCAGAACTGCGATATCCGATATGCGGTCCTTGCCGATCAGTTCCGCTTTCTTGCTCTCCCCGTCTACCGTCACTACTTCAAGGTCCTCGGCACCCTCCACCACATGATTGTTGGTCATGATGTAAGCCTTGCCTCCGGCAATGCGGAAGATTACACCTGAGCCAAGCGCCGAATCGGCCAGCGCCGCTCCCTGCCCGTCCCGGTAATTTACAATGCTTACGACCGCAGGACGCACCTTGGCAGCCGCCTGTATAATACGCTCATACGGGTCTGCGGAGAAGGACAGCGACTTATAACCATTGGCGCCGGTGAATGCTGTGGTGCCCGGAAGACCTGTAATAAAGCCGAACAGCAGCACAGCCACAATCGCGCCAATCGCACCGCTGACAGCCGCGGTCTGCAGCATCGACGGCCGTCGCAGGCGTCTTGTTCTCCCAGGCCATCGGGCCTTGTTATGACGGGATCCGGAGACGGGATTCTTCGAGCTGCGTCCCGACACTTTAGCCGAGTAAAAGTCGTCATCAAACAAGCCCATGCTGATCCTCTCCCCTTCTTGACACATACCGGTTACTTATTTATTACTACAAACTTCACTTTGCAAGTGAAACTGTGAAAATTTCATATTTTCTGCTCATTTGCCGCAGCACAAGTCGGCATTTCCAGCATACACGCTGGCGGACGAACCGGATAGAGGCAAAAAGAGGAATGATCTTCACCAAACCTGACTACAATAGTAAAGAGACTAGTAGACATGCATTACCGCTTTTGCGGGCATTCATCAGGCTGTTTGTGCATCTTCCAAATCTTTGTATTTGGTAATTGTATTGTATCATATGCCACTTTAAAAAACAGAGGCGTTTTAAGTGGACAAGCTCATTTTTTTGAAAGGAGAAATGCATTATGGAACGCTATCGTACAACTATGGAGGAAGTGGGGATCGTCGCCAAGCTGGCGGACTTGAAGGAAGAGCATTACCGCAACACACTTGCGCTCAGCACGCTGATTGAGCTGCTCGTGGAAAAGGGACTCTTGACCCGTGAAGAAGTGGAGCACAAAGCCGTCGAGATGGACAGCTTTATGGCTCACTCACCTTATCCCATGGCGTAGGCCTGTCGTAATACGTGTCGCACAGCCTGAATTCAGAGTCCTTATAAAAACAGCCGCGGTCTTCCATCGCTCCACGCACCGTCAGTTTAGCCAGCTCCATCATATTATGATCCCGGCTCAAATGTGCGAGATATGTCCGCTTTGTATTTCCGTCAAGCAGCTCGCTTAAGATCGCTCCCGCCATTTCGTTGGATAGATGGCCGATGTCGCTCAAAATTCTACGCTTGATATTCCACGGATAACGGCCCATGCGCAGCATTTCCACGTCATGGTTCGCCTCCAGGACCAGCACATCCGCTTTGGAGATCGCCTGCTTCACTTTGTCGCTGACATAGCCGAGATCGGTGGCGACGCTCAGCTTCTCCGGCCCGTCATAAAAATTGTAGCCCACCGGCTCGGCCGCATCATGGGAAATACCGAACGATTCCACCTGCAGGGAGCCGAGCTCCATCGTCGCCCCGGTCTCCAGCATCATGCGATTCATTTCTTCTATCGCTCCGATGGACTTGGCCATCGCCGCCCAGGTTTTCTCGTTGGCATAGACCGGGAGGTTGTATTTGCGTGCCATCGCCCCCAGGCCTTTAATATGGTCGGAATGCTCGTGAGTAACGAGAATGCCATCCAGATCCGCTCCGCTCAGATCACGCTCCTGCAGCAGCTCTTCAATGCGCTTGGCGCTGAGCCCGGCGTCGATCATCAAGGTGGTGTCCTCATTGCGGATCACCGTCGCATTGCCTGTCGAACCGCTCGACAGGACGGTAAATGATATGCCCATTGCTTATAATTCCTCCGTTTGTTCCGTCTTCGGGCTGATGACATCACCGTTCATCTGTACGTAATACTCCTGTCCGTCCTCCAGAATGAACCGCCATACCGCAACGGCCACCTGGTTGTCCGAGTTAAAATCACGCCCGTAATATCCCAGCCGGATATCCTTCACTACCGCTTCCATCGGCAAATAATTATCCACCAGTCTGCCCAGCGCCTTCGCCGCCGGCAATGCCGTTTCCTTTTCCTCCGTCGTCGTGAGCTCTACCGGAATTTTGCGGTATTCTGTAATTTTCTGATTGCTGTAATACAGCTCCAGATCCACCTTAAAAAGGGGCCACTTGCCCTCAACAAGTGGATGCAGCACAAAAGCGCCGAAGGCATCGTCTGAGTCATATTCTGCCAGCGGATCGTAATCGTAGCTGGCAATATCCGGAATCTCGGAACGCAGCGCCTCCGTCAGCTCCGGCTGGCTGAAAATCAGCTTGCTGTCCACCGGTTTGGCCAGCTTTACCCTTTTCCCGTTCTCGCCTTCCACGTACGTATAGGACAGCTTCGGCAGCTCCGGTGTTCCGCCGGGAATGGGAGCCAGCACCTGAATGTCCTTCTCTTCCATCAGCCGCTGCGTATCTGCGTCAAGGGAAGTGAAATCAAGCGACGGACCGGCTGTCTCGCGCATATCGCTCCACAGCTGGTAGCCCAGCACCAGATTCAGCAGCAAAAAGGTAAAAATCAGCACATTTTTGGCGCGGCTCCAATCCATTCCTGTTCCTCCTTCATTCCTTCAATCACAGCACTCCTTGCCTTCCCTGGCGGTCAACTGCTGCTTTGTGCAGAAGCATGGGACGCCTCCACCGTAAACTCGCCGCCGTTGTCCAGCTTAACCCGCCATACTGGCACAAGCTCGATTCCCTGATCGGTCAGCTTCGGCATATAAGCCGGGCTGATGCCGGTAACGGCTTGGCCTTCCGCCTGCTTGGCTAACTGCTGCTTGAGTTTCTCTCCCCCGGGCAGCATCACCTTTTTGGCAGAGTCCTCTCCGCCCTTCAGATACAGCAGTGAGCGCTCGTAGACAGACGCCGTTTCCTGCTGCATCTCCAGCAGAATGGTCCCGAAGCGGAAGGAGGGCTTGTCCATCATCGGGAAGGACTTGTAATACTGCTGGAATGACACTTTGGTCCCGTAATCCAGACTGCTCTGCATCGCCAACCGGTAGCGACCGTCCCAGCCGCCGTGCTGGTTGACAAATTCCACACCTGCAAGCAGATCACGGACGGTGTCGCTTTCCTCCGAGGAAGGGGCGGCCGGGTCCGTATAGCTCATCCAGCGCTGCTCCTGCTTCACCTGAAGACTGCGCTTGCTGTCCGTATAAATTTCCGATCCGTCCTTCTCCTGAATATTGCGCGTAATGCCCGGGTCGAAAAACAGGTTGCGCTGCATTTGCTCAATGGTGAACAATCCCGACAGCACGACTGGCTGCTCAACCTCCAGATCCTCCTGAGGGATGTAATATTGACCGTCTACCATTTCATATAGCGGTGAGCTGATGCCAAAGGCTACATGCTGCTGCACATCTTCAACTGTCAAATCCGCCTGGGTCGCTTCATACACGACATCTCCGCGGGTGCTGAAGAACAGCGCGTGCGTCTTCGACGCCTGACTGTCAGTATAGATCCATATCCGGTTGATCGTTTCCGCGCGAAAGACAGGGTCCGGTGTGATCCTCATCAGCCGCTCCAGCAGCGTAACCGGCACGCCCCCGCTGAAGGAGAGCTCAATCCCCTTGTTTTTCTCGCGAATTGCGTTCCAGTCTGCAGACTGGATGCTCCGTCTTTGATAGCTTTCAAAGATCCGCCCTTCCAGACGCGAAAGAATCAGATCATAAAAGGTGGTTCCCGGATAAAACACCGTATGTTTGTTTTCCCCCATATGGATGATCATCCGGTCGGGGAAAATCAGATCCTCAACACTCTGCTCCTGGCCCATATTCTCTGTCTGCACATAACTCGTCTCCGATGTAAGAAGCGTGCCACTTCCAGGCAGACGGTAGATCAGGAAATAGCTCTGCACCAGGCTTCCCAGCACCAGAGCGGTGAGCGCTGCCGACTTCAGGCGTTCTTTCACTGCGCTTCCCTCCCTTCACCCGGCAGCGGTAGTGTAAACGTCGCACGCGTACCTTTGCCAAACTCGGATTCCAGGGTGATTGTGCCACCGTGCGCTTTGACAATTTCCCGGGCAATCGACAAACCCAGCCCTGTTCCACCCATGTTTCGCGAACGGGCTTTGTCGACACGGTAAAAACGTTCGAAAATCCTGTCGAGATCCTTCTTCGGGATGCCAATGCCTGTATCCTGCACGGATATCGCAAGCAATCCGCCGCTGCGGCGGGCCTCGATCATAATGCTCCCGCCTTCCGGCGTATATTTGAGCCCATTCGATACCAGATTATCCAGCACTTGGTCCACCTGATCCCGATCCATCATAACGGCGCCAATGCCCTGTTCAATGACGACCCGGTCCGTGATCTGCTTTTCCTGCATTTGAAACGAAAAGCGGTCCGCCACGTCCTCCAACAGTTCTTCAACATCCACTGGCTGGATACGAAGCGGAGCCTCATTGGAATCCAGTCTGGACAGGTGCAGCAGATCCGTAACGAGCCGAATCATCCGCTCAGTCTCGTTGCGGATGACGCCAACAAAGCGCTCGCCAAGCTGCGGCTCCTGCATAGCGCCCTCGTCCAGCGCCTCCGCGTAGCTCCGGATTGTCGTCAGCGGTGTCCGCAGTTCGTGCGACACGTTCGCCACAAACTCGCGCCGCGTGTGCTCCATCTCTTCCTGTTCAGTCACATCCTGCAGCACGGCTATGGTGCCGGTAATGCCGATCTCGCGGCGGTGAATCGGCGTGAACGTGACCCGGATAACGACCGGCTCGGATTGGTCCTGCGGCTCCAGCTGCAGCAATGCAGATGCGGGCACGCCTGTAATCAGGGCATCCGCTTCCTCCGGGTCGAGGCCGAGCAGCAGCGCGATATGCCTGCCGGCAATCTCGTTGTTGTTCACCCCGAGCATGGAGCTGGCGCGCAGGTTGACGAGAATGACACGCCCGTTCTCGTCTGTTGCGATGACACCATCGCTCATGTTCGACAGAATGGAAGACAGCTTCTCCTTCTCTTCCTCGTTCTGGGCGAGCGCATCGCGCAGTCTGCTGGTCATATAATTGAAGGCACTGCTCAGCTGTCCGATCTCATCGCTGCCGAACACGGGCATCTTCTGGTCGAAATTGCCCTCCGCCACGCCTGTCGCGTGCTTCGTCATCAGCCTGATCGGATGTGTGATCGTATGAGCGAGCACGACCCCCAGCACGGCGGTCAGCCCGAGCGCGATCAGCATCCCGGATAGAAACACGTTGTTGATCCGCTGCATTGTGTCATACAGCTCGGCCATGGAGGCAGCAATGTAGACGACACCGACAATTTTGCCGTCGCTGATGACCGGTTTGGCCACGACCTTTTTGCGCACATTGTCCTCGTCGATCATATATTCCTCATTATCGCGGATGCCCTGCAGCGCACGGCTAACCACGGTTTGCGTGTTTTTGCGGCCGACATAATCGGCATGCGAGCCCTGGGAGGTGATCAGCACCTTGCCGCTCGCGTCCAGCACCTGAATCTCGGCACCGCTGAAATCAAACAGATTGTTCACGCGCGCGCGCAGGCTCTCCACACTGTCTTCCACACTCTTGCCGCCGCTTCCGCCCAGATCCTGCTCCGCAAGCACGGCCAGCATTTCAGCCCGGGCCTGCAAATCCTGTGTGAAATTGCTTGTCAGCGAGTTCTTCATGGAACTGACGAAATACACGCCGATCAATTGCATAGCCACCAGGATGAGCAGCACATAAATAATGATCAGCTTCGCCTGGATCGTGCGGAAGAACTCCATCCACTTCATCCGAAGCTGCCACCTTTGCCATTATGGATCAAATAGCCAAGCCCGCGCCGGGTCAAGATGGTCTCCGGCTTGCTCGGATTCTCCTCAATCTTCTCGCGCAGCCGCCGGATGGTGACATCCACCGTCCGCACGTCGCCATAATATTCAAAGCCCCACACCGCCTGCAGCAAATGCTCGCGCGTCATCACTTTGCCCGCATTCTTCGCCATATAGTGCAGCAGCTCATATTCACGGTGCGTCAGATCCAGCGGTGTTCCATTTTTATAAGCGGTGTACATATCCGTATCAAAATAAAGCTCCCCGACGCGCAGCCCCTGCCGCTTATCCTCAGCCAGTTTGGATTCGGCAGCTGCGGCACCGCGCTGACGGCGCATCTGGGCCTTCACCCGCGCCAGCAGCTCGCGCGTGCTGAAAGGCTTCGTAACATAATCGTCAGCCCCCAGCTCCAGACCAAGCACCTTGTCGATCTCCCCGTCCTTGGCGGTAAGCATAATGATAGGGGTCTGCAGATGATGACCCCGCACCTCGCGGCACACATCCATACCGTCCATGCCCGGCAGCATCAAATCCAGCAGAATCAGATCCGGCTGCTGCTTGACGGCGATATCGACCGCACTGATTCCGTCGAAGGCACAAATGACCTGGTAGCCTTCCTTTTCCAGATTGAATTTCAAAATATCGGCGATAGGCTGTTCGTCATCCACCACCAGAATCGTTCCCTGCATGCCGTATCTCACCTCGATCGATCGATGATATGAAGATTATCGAGCTGTTTCTTCATTTATTGTATATATTTACTTTCAATCTAACGTTTATTATATATATTTATTTTATTCTAACGTTCATTTTAGCATAGCGGACCTGCCGTTACATCCTTCGCAGCCATGTTGTCTGACAAAAAAACACTCTTGCCGCGCAGAAAACAGCAAAAAAACATGCCCGGCAACCCCGAAGATACAAAAAAGCGTCCGAATGGAGACAAGCTCCATCCGAACGCTGGAACAGAATAGAAGTGGCCGCCGCCGATCGCCACGGCAAGATGCACTTCTCTATTTCGTCTCATGGGTAAAGGAAAACTGTTCCCGCGCCATCATCACCTCAACCAGCAGCGTAGCCCCCAGGTTGAAGCCATAATAAAAGGCAGCTTCAGCCTGCATCCCGCTGGGTTGTTTAGGTCGAATAAGTCCTCCAGCTCCCGGAACGCTTCCTCACCTAGTCGCTTTTTCCACTGCTCCGTGAGCGATGCAATGTTTCGGTTCAACGCCCGGTACTCGGGATGCGCAGGCATGATTGCCTCATCCGGCCGTAATCTCCCCCGGTATAGAGCTTCCAAAATAGAACCCATTATTCATCCTCCTTTGTGGATTGGACAGTATAGGCAACCACGCCGTTACAATTTGTGGGACCCCTATAGAAAGCATACACTAATCGTTAGCCAAAACTAAAGGACCCTATAAGTTCAATTTATGTTTTTTGAACTTTTAAGGCTCTCCAAGTACCTCCCGCCGTTGGTCTACACTTTTAATAGGGGGACGTCCAGCTGAAATCGGAGAACAAAACCTCCAATTGCAGACGCTTGAAAAAATTGCGGAAGCCCTACATACCGAAGTGACCGTTACGTTTGGATCAAAGCAAGCTGCGGCTGAAATCGAGGAAAAATGGTTAGAAGAAATCGCTCAGTTGCTACGCGGCCGAACCGTACAAGAGCAGGAGCGCGCGTACCGCGTGTTGCGCGAGCTGCTTATTTAAGAGGATGCAGGGATGTGAGAACATACAAAAACTCCCCTTACAGTAACGAGGCCACTGAAAAACATAGCTTTTCTGAGGGCCAAAAGAGAATTCATCAAAAAGACGACATTTCATTCAGAAATAC
>NZ_JBHHMI010000031.1:0-52825 GCF_042136365.1 Paenibacillus enshidis
GGGTACGTGAGCACCTGAAATGTTTCCGCAGGAAACATGCTTCGGAAGCATCCGCTTAGGCCCGGCTGAATTCAAGAGTCGATGTCGAGTCCGCTTCCTGACTTCCTTCGTGATCAAAAGATGACTTTTTGAACAACCTCTAAAAGAAAGAGGATGAAGCAGCAGGGTAATCCCCTATGATTCATCCTCTTTTTCACTTTCCATTCCGTTAGCCCAGTACGATCCGGTCATCGGCCAGCTTCTCACCGCTGATGCGCTCGAACTCGCCGAGCAGCCGTTCCACGGTCAGCTCCTTTTTCTGCTGCTCGTTCACATCGAGGATAATACGTCCCTTATCCATCATAATCAGCCGGTTGCCGAGGCGAATCGCCTGCTCCATATTGTGCGTGACCATTAGGGTTGTCAGTTCCATCTCGCGCACAATACTTTCCGTCAGCGTGGTGATCAGTTCCGCGCGGGCCGGGTCCAACGCAGCCGTGTGCTCGTCCAGCAGCAGAATCTGCGGCCGTGTGAAGGTGGCCATCAGCAGACTTAGCGCCTGCCGTTCTCCGCCCGAGAGCAGCCCTACCTTGGCGCCGAGCCGATTCTCCAGACCGATACCAAGACGCTGCAGCTGCTCCCTGAACAGCTTGCGCTTAGGGGCGGTGATGCCGAAACCGAAACCGCGCGCTTTGCCGCGTGTATAAGCCATCGCTAAATTTTCCTCGATGGACATGTTTGGCGCAGTGCCGGCCATCGGGTCCTGGAACACCCGTCCGATCCAGCGGCTGCGCTTGAATTCCGGCAGCTGGCTTATATTTTGGCCGTCAATGCGGACCTCGCCTGTATCCGGCTTCATCACACCCGAAATAATATTCATCAGCGTGGACTTACCAGCCCCGTTGCTGCCGATGACCGTCACGAAATCTCCGGGTTTCAATTGCAGATTGGCGCCGATGAGCGCTATTTTTTCGTCCACTGTGCCTGGATTGAACAACTTGGACACATTCTTGATATGCAGCATCAGCGTCCGCCTCCTGTGTTAGCATTTGCTGCTCCCAGCAGCTCCGCCGAGCGCTTCTTTGCCATGCTTTTCTGCTTCAGCACCCGCCGCACCGTCGGGAAGACAAGCGCGATAATGACGATAATGGCCGTAATCAGCTTCAGGTCAGACGTTTCGAACCAGTCGATGCGCAGGGCAAAGGTTACAACGATACGATAGACGATCGAGCCGAGAATAACTGCCAGCGTTGCACGGAACACCGTGCGGGCGCCAAAGATAGCTTCCCCTATAATCACCGAAGCCAGACCAATCACGATCATGCCGATGCCCATCGTAATGTCGGCAAAACCCGCCTGTTGGGCGATAAACGCACCCGACAGCGCCACCAGCCCGTTGGACAGGCTGACACCAACAATCGTGGTCGTATCCGTGTTTGCGCCAAAGCTGCGAATCATACGTTTATTATCGCCGGTTGCGCGCAACGCCAGACCCAGATCCGTTTTCATGAACAGATCCAGCAATATTTTGAAAAGAATCACAATCACCAGCATGACAAACGTAATCGACGAAATTTCCCATACCTTTCTGGGCAGCCCGGAAAACACCGTGTCCAGGCCAAGCAAAGAAATATTCGGCTTGCCGCCGAGAATGCGCAGGTTGATGGAATACAGTGCAATCATCATTAGAATCCCGGAAAGCAGTCCGTTAATTTTTCCTTTGGTGTGTAATAGTCCTGTACATGCCCCCGCCACAAGACCGCCCGCAAACGCCGCCAGACAAGCGACCCATGGCGAGGAACCGTTTGATATCATGACCGCTGCGATAGCGGCTCCAGTAGTAAAGCTCCCGTCTACAGTCAAATCGGGAAAATCTAGAATACGGAACGTAATATAAACGCCGAGCGCCATCAGCGCATACAGCAGCCCAAGCATGATCGCCCCGTCAAGCGAATTCCACACAATGGAGACCCCCTTATACAAAAAAAGATAGGGCGAATCTCTAGGAGCCGCCCTGAATTTCGTTACTCACTTTCTGTTTGGCCCGCATGAAAGGCCGTGACCTGTTATTTTTAATTATTCAATAATGTCGTTATCCGGGTCCTGCACCTTGGACTTCATAGAATCCGTCACTTCAATGCCCTGCTCTTTCGCCGCTTTCACGTTCAGGATCAAGTCAAGCTTGTCAGGGAAAGAGACAGGCATGTCCCCAGGGTTGGCTCCATCCTTCAAAATTTGGGCCGCCATTTGGCCTACCTGATACCCGTGATCATAGTATTTGAAGCCAACGGTTACCATGGCCCCCTTCTCAACCGTATCACGGTCACTGGAAAAGAAAGGAATGTCGTTGTCATTGGCCACCTGAATAATCGTATCTACGGCGCTGACCACCGTGTTGTCCAGCGTGATGAAGAACGCATCAGCCTTGCCGACAAGCGAGTCCGCAGCCTGCTTCACCTCGGAGGTGTTGGTTACAGAAGCTTTGACCAGCTTGATGCCGTGAGATGCCAAAGCCTTCTCGGCATTGTCTGCCATCACGACCGCGTTCGGCTCTCCTTCGTTGAGGATGAGGCCGACGGTTTTGACGTCAGGCAGCTCTGAGGCGACAAAATCCATCAGTTGCACGATTGCCTCCGGATTCGTATCCGAGGCTCCTGTAACGTTAGCGCCCGGCTTCTCCAGGTCACCTACGATTTTAGCACCAAGCGGATCAGTAACGGCCGCGAACAGCACCGGCTTGTCCTGAACCTGCTGTACGAGCGCCTGTGCAGGCGGTGTTGCAATGGCGAGCGCGAGGTCACTGTCGCTATCCGCAATCTTCTGGGCAATCGACAGGTTCGTTGTAGCATCCCCTTGCGCATTGTTATAATCCACCGTCAGGTTCTTACCTTCTTCAATACCGGCGTCCTTAAGGCCGGCCAGGAAGCCTCTGCGGGTTTCGTCCAGGGACGGGTGCTCCACAATTTGCGAAATAGCAACCGTATATGCTTTTCCTTCCGCGCTGCCGCCGCTCTGCTCCGTTCCCCCATCCTGTTCTCCGCCGCTGCCGTTATTGCCACAGCCTGCTACCATCAGCAGCACGCCTGCCAGCGTCAGGGACATCCACATCTTTTTCATCTTATCTAACCCCTCTCTTTAATTAACAATATGATTAAACATGATTGATTCGACGCTTCTACGCATCGTTGCTTTTATCAGACAAAGCGACAAATTAAGCAAAATGCTGCCGGGTCCGCCGGCAACATATACAGGCGTTGATTTTTTAATATTAAGCGGTAATGTCACACTCGTCAATTGGTAATAAAGCAAAAAAGCCCTGATCCAGGAAAGAAAACAGCTTCCTTAGCAATCAGGGCGTTTCTAAATATGCGCTTTTCAAATCAATATCCCGTACCTGTCCATTACCAGCCGATGGCCGCGCCATCGCAGCGGGGATCCGTGCCACCGATACGGAAGCCATGGCCATCGATCATAATCGCGTGTGCATGCCCCATGACTCCGGCAAAATCCTCAACCACCTTCACCGTATGCCCGGCAGACCGCAAGCGCCGCTGCACCTCTTCCGCGATCCGGCCCTCCAGCCTCAATTCCTGCGTGTCATCCCCCCACGTTCTGCCCCACACCCAGCGTGGTGCATGTATGGCGGTCTGCGGGTCCATGCCGTAATCGACCATACGTGTGAGCAATGCGATTTGCGTCTGGGGCTGGCCCTCTCCTCCCTGGGTGCCGTACAAAATATACGGCTTCCCGTTCCGGCAGACCATAGCCGGCATCAGCGTATGAAACGTCCGCTTGTCAGGCTCCAGCCTGTTCACATGCGACGGATCAAGGGAAAAGAATGAGCCCCGGTTCTGCAGCAGAATGCCGGTATCTCCCCCAATCACGGCCGAGCCGAATTCAAAATACAGACTCTGGATAAAAGAGACGGCATTGCCCTCTGCATCCACCACTGCCGCATACGCCGTATCATTGCCTACCGGCTCCGTATCCATCGGCAGCGACTGTTCCATATCGATACAAGCCGCCAACTCGGCGGCGTACGACTTGGACAGTAGACGCTCCAGGGGAATGGAGGAAAAGCGCGGGTCTGTCAAGTAATGGTTGCGGTCACGGAAGCTCAGCTTCAGCGCCTCTACAAGCAGATGGTAGTATTCATACGAGCCGTGTTCAATGCTGCGCAAATTAAAATGTTCAAGAATATGAAGCGCCATAATGCCGGCAAAGCCCTGCGAATTGGGCGGAACCTGGTACAGATCAAGACCGCGGTAGCTGCCTTTGATCGGCTCTGCCCATTCCCCCGTATGCCGCGCAAAATCCTCCAGTCTCAGCAGACCGCCCTGTTCCGCCAGTGAACGCACAATCTCCTGGCCAATACCGCCTGTATAAAATGCGTCCCGGCCCTCGTCTGCGAGCTGCTGCAGGCTTCTTCCCAGCGCGGATTGGATAAAGCGGCTGCCCTGCTGCGGGACCTTGCCTCCGGGCAGGTAGATGGCGGCCGTCTGCGGATAAGCCGCCAGCACATCAAGCCGCTCGGCGGTAGTGGCGTGCTGGTCAGGCGACAGCGGGAAGCCCTCCAGCGCATAGCGGATTGCGGGTTCAAGCACCTCCGCCAGCGTCATTGAGCCGTATGCCCGCAGCACAGCATCCCAGCCGTCCACCATGCCTGGCACGGTGATGACGCTGCGGGGGCCCCGCTGCGGGATGGCGGCTTCGCCTGCAAAACACGCAGCGGTGACCCGGCCACCCGAACGGCCGCTTGCATTATAGGCCCTGACCTTTCCTTCCCGACTGTTGTAAGTCAGCCAGAAGGCGTCGCCGCCCAATCCCGTCATATGGGGATAGACAACGGCAAGACAGGCGCTCACCGCCACCGCCGCGTCAAAAGCGTTGCCGCCCTGCTGCAGAATGCGTGATCCGGCCGCGCTTGCCAGATAATGAGGACTGACGACCATCGTCTGTGTGCCTGTGACCGGTGTCATGCTCATAGGCTCCCCCTTACCTCCGGAACCAGCGTGACGACCCAATCCAGCAGGCGGCGGTCCTGTCCCGGGCCCGCGATGACGGAGATACCGACAGGACAGCCCCCCGCCTCGGCGGCGGGAATCGTGATCTGCGGCAGCCCCGCCAGACCGGCAATAGAGGTCAACTGCATTGTTCTGGATCTGCGCTCCTCCAGCTGCGGCCCCTGCTGCCCAAGCGCCGGCGCCGCTCCTGTGGTGGTCGGAATGACCAGCACACCATCCTCCCGCAACAGCTCTGCCAGCGCTTGCCACACCTGCTGGCGGCGTCCTTCTGCCTTCTCAAAGTCCACCCGCTCAATCGTACTGACCCATGAGAAGCGCTGGGCGATATCCGGCCCGAATACGGGCTGCTCGCGTTTAATCCACGAACCGTGCTCCTGCCAAATCTCATAGCCCTGAATCGTTCTGAACATGGTCATCCATTCAGACAGCCCCTCTGGCGCCAACTGCACAGACTCATGACTTCCGCCTGACCCAAGCAGCAAGTTCAGATACGGAGCAAGCGCCTCCGCGCTTTCCCGGTCCGACAGTTCCCAGGCGTCTTCGGCAGTCATGACCCTGCGAAAGCCGGAAGCCCCTGGTGTGGACGACGGCAGCAGCACATCTCCCACGCTCCGCAACATCTCGGGATTACGCGTCATCCAGCCAACGGTATCAAAGCTGACGGCAAGCGGGACCACCCCCTCCACGGTCACGCTCCCGTGCGTCGGGCGCATTCCATATACGCCGCAGTAGGAAGACGGGACACGCACCGATCCCCCGGTATCCGTCCCCAGCGTAAAGTCGGCAAGCCCGGCGGCAACGGCGACCGCCGAACCGCTGGAGGACCCGCCGGGGATGCAGCCGGGAGCTTTGGGGTTCACGGGAGTCCCGTAGTGGGCATTCTCCCCGTTCAGGCTGAACATCAGCTCATCCGTATGCGTCGTGCCTGTCAGCCGTGCCCCCGCCTGCAGCAGCAGGCTCACCGCTTCTGCGTGCGCCTCAGCCGGACCATGCGTCTCCAGCCAGCGCGGATTGCCCGCACCGTTCGTGCAGCCGCGTACTGCAAACACGTCCTTGACCATAAAGCTGCTTCCGCTCAGCGTTCCCTGTCCTGCAGGCTCTACTATCACGGGACTGACGACGGCATTCCATTGATCTTTCATTGGACCCTTCATCCTTTCGCTCCTTCTCCAGGATTTTGTCCAATCATAATGCCTGAATTTGCTGGTGTACATCATATGCATCCATTTTTGGATGTCGTACTAATTCCGGGACGTCAGGTTGTTACCCAAACAGAAATTCCGCTGCCGTATTCACTTTGAAGACTGGCTTCAGCCTTAGACTCAGTCCGCGTCCGCGAATTCCCAAGCAGGATTCCAAACTATTTCCCATATATGGCCGTCAGGGTCCTGAAAATAACCTGAATATCCTCCCCAAAAAGTATCATGTGCAGAAACCTTGATCACCGCGCCCGCTTTCCGCGCTTCTTCCATGATTTGATCCACTTCTTCCTTGCTGCCGACATTATGCCCGATTGTAAACTCACCGGGACTGGCTGCCTGCAGCGAAATCCCGGCATCATGCGCAAGAGACTTGCGCGGCCAGACGGCCAGCTTCACACCTGCTTGCAAATCAAAAAAAGCAACGGCGCCATGCTCAAACTCCTGCCCGATAATCCCCTCTGTCGGTAGTCCTAATCCGTCACGGTAAAATGCTACCGCCCGCTCCAGATCATCCACTCCCAATGTAAATACAGATATGCGTGGTTTCATATACAATCCCCTTTTCATATTTAAAGCAAAGGCTGCGACTCATTCATTCTCTCCAAACAGCTCTCTAATCATTTTCTCCTTATTGTTCAGAAACTCTTTCATAATGATATAGTGATCCGTTTCCTCCAGTGCTTTGATTTCGATACCGTCCGGATGCAAATTATAAATACGGGCTCCCGGATACGCCATCAGAATCGGCGAATGTGTGGAAATGATAAACTGGGAATTCTGCCTGACCAACTCATGAATACGTGCAAGCATGGCCATCTGCCTTAACGGGGATAACGCGGCCTCCGGCTCATCCAGAATGTACAGACCGTTGCCGCCGAAGCGATTCATGAAGGCTGCAAAAAAGGACTCCCCATGCGACTGCTCATGCAGCGATTTTCCTCCGTAGGAGGCTTTAATAGACGGTCCGGCGCACGGTTCTCTGTCCATCTCGTCGATATTCGTCGCCACATTGTAATAGCTCTCTGCCCGGAAAAAGAAGCCGTCACGCGCTCTGCGCGTCCCGCGTACCAGCCGGACATACTCATGCAGCTCTGAATGTGTGGCCTGAGTTGAGAACGAAAAGTTTTTCGTTCCGCCCTCCGCATTGAACCCCCACGCAACAGCGATGGCTTCCAGCAAGGTGGACTTCCCCATTCCGTTCTCGCCTACGATATAAGTGACACCGGGGTCAAATGGCAGCTCTTTCAGATTCCGAATCGGCCCAAGATGAAACGGATACTCTGCAAAAGACGGCACACGGCTTCTATCCAGCCCGATTTTTCTCAGAAAAGGCTCCCGCCCCTGCACATACACTAACTCATCACTCCTAACGGGTTTAATTCTGCCAATCTCTAATTGCTAATTCTATTTTTTCGTCCCAATATGATAATGTATAGATTATACAATAATTTTAAACGCTTACAGCTAGGACTTCAAACTACCGGTTCGACCGGCTACAAGGAGATGATGGATATGGATTTTGATCACAGTCTGGAGAAATACGCAGAATTGGCCGTGCAAGTTGCGGTGAACCAGCAGCCTGGGCAGGAGTTGTGGATTCAGGCGCCCATCCATACCCCTGAGCTTGTCCGGCTCATTAGCCGCAAGGCTTACGAGAAGGGGGCTTCCCAGGTGCATATCGAGTGGGTTGACGAGGCGAGCACCAAGCTGATGTACGAGTTGGCTCCTGAAGAGGGACTGAGTGACTTTCCGCGCTGGAAGGCGCAGGCTTATGAGGAGATTGCGGAGAAAAACGGGGCCTTTCTGTTCATCCAATCCAGCGATCCGGAGCTGCTGCGTTCTGTTGATCCCCGGCGCATCGCCCTTCGTTCAAAGGCTGCGGGCGAAGCCTTGAAGAAGTGGGAGGATTATGAAGTCTCCTACAAAATGACCTGGTCCATTATTGCCGTCCCTTCACTCGCATGGGCACGCAAGGTTTATCCGGAACTGGAACCGGAAGACGCCGTGAACACCCTTTGGCAGGCGATATTCCGCGCCGTACGGATTGACCGCCCGGATCCCGTACAAGCTTGGCATCATCATAATGAATCCCTGCGCAAGCAGAGAGAACGGCTAACCGCCAAGCAGTACAGCAGGCTGCATTACCGTGCTCCCGGCACCGAACTGACGGTTGAGCTGCCGGGCTCCCACATCTGGCGTGGCGGAGCGGCGGATAACGAGCAAGGACATGCTTTCAATCCCAATGTGCCAACCGAGGAGGTATTTGTTACGCCGCATAAAGCAGGGACGAACGGTGTCGTTCGCAGCACCAAGCCATTGAGCTACCGCGGCAGCCTGATCAATAACTTTACACTCCGCTTCGAGCAAGGCCAGGTAGTGGATTTTGAGGCAGAGGAAGGGCACGAGGCATTGAAAAGCATGCTTGACATGGATGAAGGAGCGCGTTATCTGGGAGAAATTGCGCTTGTTCCGCATAGCTCGCCCATTTCCAGCGAAGATCTGATCTTTTATAATACCTTGTACGATGAAAATGCATCCTGCCATCTGGCGCTTGGCCGCGGCTTTGCTTCCTCCCTGGAGTACGGTCGACTGCTTTCCAACGAACAGCTGGAGGCGGCAGGAATCAACCAAAGCCTCATCCATGTCGATTTCATGATCGGGTCCGCGTCCATGGACATCGACGGAGAGACACAGGATGGACGGATAGAGCCGATTTTCCGCAACGGCGGCTGGGCGCTCCATGAAGATTAAACGGCCGAAAAATCGACCACCTCTCCGTCCTTGACCGTATACAGCTTGGCGTGATGCTGCTCCAGCATTTTCAGAAAACGTATGAACTCATGAATATTATCGGTCACCCGTGAAAGGTCAGCCGTTAACAGGGCAGCAGCTCCCGTTTCCGCAAGCTGTCTGCCCAACGGCTCCCACATCCCGCCTTCCTGCCCGTCCAGCTCATGCACGCCCGCTTGAACCCATTGCTGTGCTTCAGCATAGGAGAGACACCTTTCCGCTTCTGACACTCCGTTGCCTCCAGCTTCCTGTTCTTCCCTTACAAGAATAAGAACCTTCATGATTACCTCCCCCAGCCGTACGAGCAGCATGGTTTTACTACTACTGTATGCGGTCCGGGGACAAACATGCATCAGGGTACGTGACCAGCCAATGCTTCATATTTTACACGCCTGGTAGTCCTATGTTCCTCACATTTAATTTAGTGATTTCACATCACTCATTGCATTCCCCTGCTTCAATAATTTCACTCTTGCTAACAGTTCTGGAAAAAGATAAGATCACGGATTAAGAAAAACAAGTATGTTATCTGTATAAGTCCTTAAGCCAGGCGGTTGCAAGATTGATCCATACCTGACAGCGTTCATTCACATGTTGGGGTCCTGTGGCAGTCGTCTCATCGGCCAGGGACAGGCCGTGCACTCCCTGCGGAAAAACATGCAGCTCATAAGGAACCTGATGCTCCGTTAGCGCAGCGGCAAAATCCAGTGAATTCCGTACACTTACGACCGGATCGTCCGCCGTATGCCACAGGAAGGACGGGGGCACCGACGCGTCCACATGCAGGTGGAGCCCATACTGGTCTCTCAGCTCCTGTTCAGGATGCGGCGTACCGAAAATATTCGCAAAGGTCCGCTCCGCTTCGGTCAAGCCTTCCTCTACCGTCGAGGCGGCGCTGCGCGGCCAATCGTTAAAATGAACGACCGGATACGCAAGGATCAGCGCATTCGGCTTGAGCTTTACCGGCTCTTCCTGTAACGTCTCGTAGATAAAGGGCTTGTTCCAGAAAACACCGGAAGCCGCTGCCACATGGCCGCCGGCCGAAAATCCGCATACCGCGACCCGATCCGCATCCACCAGCCATTCCTCCGCTTTTTCCCTTACGTGAGCGATAGCCCGCGCCACATCCAGAAACGGCTGTGGAAACCGCGCGGACTCCCGGACCGAATATCTCAGCACAAAGGTATGAAAGCCCTGGGCAAGGAAACGAAGGGCGACTGGCTCGGCCTCCCGGTCGGAGGTATGGTTGTACCCGCCACCGGGACAGATAATGACCGCAGGACGCCGCCGGTCTGTACCGAACTGCCCGGAGTTATGCAGGAGGTAGGTTTGCAGATAGACATCTTCACTTTCTGGGCTAAGCTTTATTTTTTCCGTGATCATTTACGATCTGCCCCTTTCTGTATTCACTTTCAGGTATACCTATAGTCTATATTTTTCCTGGGAAATGTTCTATAGTTTGATTTACCCGTCCGGGGCACTTTACATAATGGGTAAGCTTGAGGAGGATATTGTGCAAATTCGTTTATGGAATAACAATTTGAAGGTCCGGTTAATCGGGGAAGCCTTGTTTAACATGCTCTTTTGGATGTACTTTCCGTTTATAACCGTCTATTTTGGTCAGGCTTTAGGCAATGATATCGCCGCCATTCTAATGACTGTCCCTCCGATCTTCAGCATCATCGGCGCGCTGCTTGGGGGAGCCCTGGCGGACCGGGCAGGACGGCGTCCGATCATGCTTCTTGGCGCATCGCTCCAGATGGTGATGTTCGCATGCTTTGCCATGTCGCCATCCCATTGGATCGATTATCTCGCTTTTATTGGCATTGGGCTGGGAGTGGCCATCTACAGGCCCGCAAGCGCCGCCATGGTGGCCGACCTCGTTCCGGCAGAGCACCGCCGTGAGGTATTCGCCACGTTTACGACCGCCAATAACCTTGGCGCCGTGCTTGGGCCCGCGTTGGGGGCCGTTTTCTTCTTCCATTACCGGCAGGAGCTGCTGTGGACATGCACGTTCGTCCTTCTGCTGTATTTGATCGGCATTTATTTCATGGTTCATGAAACATCGCCGCCATCCAGGATCAAAGCGGAAGCTTCAATCTCCAGTGTGTTCAAAAAGCAGTGGCAGAGCTATGGCATTATTTTTCGGGATAAGGTGTTCCTGGTGTATACGCTGGCAGGCATCTGTGCAATGGTGTCGATCCTGCAACTGGATCTCTATTTGCCGCTTTACATTATCAATGAGGTTCCCGCCCAGCCTTTTTTCCCATGGATTGCGGGTTCGCCCGCACTCACAGGTACGGATATCTTTGGGTGGGTGCTGGGCTTCAACGGACTGTTATTTGTTCTCTTCATCCTTCCAGTTACCAAATGGCTCGGCAGCTGGAAGGAGCGCAATGTGTTTATTCTGTCTTCACTGCTGTCGGGTGTAGGCACTTTCGCTCTCGGTTTGGGCAGCAACATATGGTACCTATTTTTCGTTACGGTGATCTTTACTTTCGGGGAAATGGTGCGCTCTCCGGTGACACAGAGCTTTATCAGCCGTTATGCCCCGGAGCACGCAAGAGGCCAGTATATGGCAGCCGACAGCCTGCAGCCCACCATCGGGAGGTTTTTGGCGCCAATCACCGTTTTCCTGTCCACTTGGGTGCCGCCAATGGGCGTACTCAGCTTCATTTTGTTGTTTGCACTCATCAGTGCCGCATTATATATTCAATTGTTCAGAATGTATGTGGAGCATCCGGAGCAGCAGCGTGATTAAGCTCCTTGCGTGCAAAATCGATAAAACGCTGCATGTCCTCCGCAGACGCAAACCCGGCCTGGGCCGATTGGTTGTTGCCCCCGCCTTTGCCGCCGAAGCTGCTTAGATTCTGCTTGAAAAAGGCACCGCAGGCCACATCCAGCAAGCCATTATGGGCCAGCAGGAGCTTGTTGTCCGCTTCTGTTGCCAGCAGAACGAGGATGTTCCGGCCGCCGGTCAGCTTGGCGGCAAAAGGCTGCAGCTCCTTGGCAGGCTTGTCCGCAAATACATGCACCAACACAGGTCCTTCTGCCGCTGCAAGCAGCTCCTTGATTTCATGCTCATCGAGCCGCTGCTGCAGCTCATCCACACGGGTCCGCATCCGGGCCTGCTCCTGCTCCCATTTTTCAAATCTGTCCACGATATCATGACGTCCAGTGTTGAATCTTCCTGCTACAACCTCAAGGATACGCAGACTTTCATTGTAGTCCTGAAGCGCACGAACGCCGCATTTGAAATAGATTCGGGTATTTCCCTTCTGCTTGTCCGTCTTGAGCAGCTTGATCATCCCCAGCTCACCGGTCCGGCTAACATGCGTGCCGCCACAGGCGTTGTACTCAATGCCTTCGATTTCGACGATACGAATATTTTCCGTTACCTTCGGCTGTTTCACCAGCGTGATGTCCCGCAGTTGCTCTTCTGTTACAAAATAGCTGCTGATGACGCGGTTACGGTAAATTTCCGTATTGACTTCCTGTTCGACCGCATCCATTTGTGCCCGATTCAGCTCCGGCAGCTCAATATCAATGGTGCATTCCTCCTGGCCCAGATGAAAGCTGACCGTCTTTGCGCCAAGGAGCCTGAGAATGACCGCTGACAGCAAATGCTGGCCGCTGTGCTGCTGCATATGGTCCCATCTGCGGCTCCAGTCCAGCTTGCACACGGCATTCGCCTCTTCCGGCAATCGTTCAACTTCATGGAATACCGTGTCTCCCTCACTGAACACGTCCAGTACAGGAATGCCGTTCACCGTCCCAGTGTCGCTCGGCTGGCCCCCTCCAGTGGGGTAAAATGCCGTTTCCTCCAGCACAACCAGTTTGCGCCCGTCTCGTTCAAGCTTCTGTATGATTCTGCTCTCCCATTCCGTTATGTATGCGGAGTCGTAATACAGCTTGTTAGTCATATACTTTCCTTTCCAGTCTGTTCAGGGATATATTCAATCAAATCAGACAATTCACAATTGAAGGTATCACATAGCTTAAACAGGGTTTCCAGCTTTACCGTTTCGATGTTCGTTTCCCTGTACAGTTTGTTAATTGAATTCCGGCTCAGACCCGATTTTATCATAAGCTCTGTTATATCATCTATTCGATGCTCAGCCATGAGTAGTCTCAGATTACATTTGATTACAGACATCAATTTCGCCTCCATGATACTATTTTATCTATCAAACCTAGCTTCATCAAATAGAGAGCAAACAATTAATTGTATAAGTGAGGGTGATTGTTTGAACAATAAAAAAAGAGAGGACAAACATATGACTGTGAGCTTACGTGAAAGACCAACTCTGCAAGGAAAAGACGCAGAACGCTTTTTAGCCAAAAAAAGAAGAATGAAGAATTCATGAAAAAATATGCTGCAAAAAAGTTAAGGAGTATTATGAGCGATTGTCTAAAGAGTGATTACAATTTTATTCACAAAATTAATATCCATAGCAGATCCACCACATTTCAAAAAAATTTCGTTGCGGTAATGGTGGTTCTACGGATCTTTCTCTATTCAGTGGAGGTTTTACGTAGCCACGGCAGTCTGACAAACCAGCCGCGCAAGGCATGGGGGCGTAAGCTGTAGGTCTGTATAATAAAACGTGGTGCCTTTGAAATTATTTAAATGGGACATTCTATGTATCATACACAAAGGCAGAATTCGACACCCGGATGGATTATGTACTAATACCACTGACTTCTATCGGATTCCACCTCGCGGTGGACACCCTTGACGTAAGTTAATAACTACTACAGACTGAATCCCTTTCGGGTAAGCCCCAGTCATTCACATCCTTGAATATTTTGCCCTTATTGTGGTAATGTATAAGCAAAGAGCCGAAGTGCTGGTACACTCCGACTCATCACATGATCTGACCGCGTAAAAGACGGTTGGCTTGTGACAAGGTGACGATCAGAAAAAGTAGACCGCTATCCCTGTGAAGGACGGTCTACTTTTTCTTTAAGTAGGTGAGAAGCGCTAGAATGAAACTCCCAAACGCGAATAGGATTAGGAATACATCTTTTACTTCGACCACTAGCACCACCTCCTTTCGGAGATGATTGCCAACCGTCCATTAGCCGATTTCGACCATGTTACATAAATATACCATAAAAACAAAAAAGATTGGCAGCAATTTTAAACCAAATTATTGCCCGCGATCTCAGTCGTCCGTGTAGGTTTCTGCAATCCAAGTATCTGATGAAATAAAGGAAGAGTAAGATCAAGAAGTGCCGTGGAGAAATATGAACGATGACCCATATCGTCATCCTTCAGTTGAACATATGCGAGTTCCCTGTCAGGCCACATGACCTCATGCCTGATACGCCATGCACTTTCCTTATCAATATTGCGAATATCCAACATTTCTCCCGCCCTTCACAATTCCTGTCGCTTCATTATAATAGCCGCGCCGCTCTTGTGCCAGATATGAGGACAAGGCAGGCCGTCTACAAACCACCCGCCTAAATCTGGGTTTTACAAACCTTAACGTTCCCATAACATGTTCCTCAATGTCTTCCCGCATACTTAGGGGTGCCAATTCAAAAGAGCGGGAGGCATAAAAAAACATGCTGCAGCTTCACCTATTACTGTCGGGTACCCGACAGAATCATATCGTTTTTTCTCCTATACTGGGCTTGGGTTCGTCGATGAAAGCAGCCAGGCAACGCTTGGTGTACAGAAGTGGGGGCGAATGCCGCAATGCCTGAGTTAGCGATAAAAGCTGTCTCTACCGAGCCAAAAGCGCCGCAGCGCTCCGGCGATTCGGTGTATGCCCTGCATCGCAAATACGGAACCTTGCGGAAATTCCCCAAAGGCTCTTTTGTCTTTACCAAAGGAAGCGCCCCTGTCAGCTCCTATTTCATCGAAAACGGACTGCTCAAGGTATGCCAATTTACCGAGGAAGGACGGGATGTGACCTTTTTCATCCGAAAAACCGGGGACGCCTTCGGGCTGGCGGAAATTGTCCTGGAACAAAATCATCCCTGCTATGCCCAGTGTTTGCACGACAGCCAGATTTGGATGCTTGACGCGGCCATTCTTCAGGAAAAAATCCATTCCGACCATGAGATCATGAGCGACATCCTGTATACGATGACCGACCGGCTCATTCACCATCAAAGCACGGTTGAATTGCTGATTTCCAAGCCCGTGCCGTGGCGGCTCGCCTGGCTGCTTCAGCAGTTAGGCACACCGGTTGGCGATGGCGATTCCAGAATCGATCTGGTCCTGAACCATGAAGAGATATCCAACATGATCGGCTGCAGCCGGCAGACCGTTTCGGAATTGCTGAGCAAATGGAAAGCCCAGGGCACCATCAGCTATGACCGGAAGCATATTCTGCTCCACAATGTACAAGCGATATTTGGCTCCGGCGGCATGAATTGAACCTTTTTACAAGCATCAGACAGAGAAAGTAGTGGAATCCATTGTCGAGAATTATTTTGGATACGGATATCGGAACCAATGCGGACGACGCAGTAGCGCTCGCCCTGGCTCTTAAATCACCGGAAATCCGTATTGCAGGCATCACCACCGTCTACGGGAAAGTCCGGACCCGCGCGTTAATTGCGCAAAAGGTGCTGGACCTGTGCGGAGTCAGGCATATCCCGGTATGTCCCGGCATCGAGCTGCCGCTCCTCCGCAACCGTCCCCTGCTTAGAGCGGGAATCGAGGGAAAGGGCATGCACCTGGAGGAAAGCGGCGGCAAGTTTGACAAGCATGCAGTCGATTTCATCGTGCAGACGGTGATGGAGAATCCCGGCGAAATCACGCTTGTTATGATCGGACCGCACACGAATGTCGCGACGGCCATGATCCGAGAGCCGCGCATTGCCGAGTGTGTGAAGCAGATTGTCATGATGGGCGGTGTCACCCGTCTCGCTCCTAACGGCAGCAATTTATCCCCTATCGAGCATAATATCCAGTGCGACCCGGAAGCGGCTACGGTTGTTTTTGCAAGCGGTGCGCCCATCCTGATGCTTGGGCTGGACGTGACCCGGCAGGCTGTGTTTTCCAGAGAGGAAGCGGATCTCATGGGGACAAGCGGAACTCTGCTTACAGGAACCCTTGTGCGCATGATGCATGACTTTATGGACTATATGGAGCGAGATTTTTCGTATATGTGCGACCCGCTCGCCATCGCTGTGCTGCTCGACCCTACATTAATCCGCACCAAACGGATGAACATCCAGGTCCTGTACGAACGCGGAGAATTTTCCGGGCAAACGATCGCCGAAGCAAGCGCAGCCGGGAATGTGGAGACAGCGCTTGAGTTAGACACAACCCGTTTTTTTGAACTGCTGAACCAAAGATTATTTTCACGAGATACAGCCCTGCTTTAAAAAAGCATACTCTTAACATCATAAATCTATCGAGGTGGAACGTACATGATTTCCAAACAATCGGCGAAACGCTTTGCCGCCTGGTGTACGCCTCTGCTGGCGGCAGCCGTCCTGTTTACTGGCTGTTCCCAGGGAGCCGGCACAACTGCGGACTCTGCAAGTTCGAACGGGCAAAGCTCCACTCCTTCGGCAGCAACGGAAATATCGTTTGAGGCCTATTCCAATTACGAGAAGCCGCTCACGAAGGTGGTTGAAGCTTTTGAACAGCAAAATCCGGATATCAAGGTCAAAATGAATCTCGTTCCAATCGACCAATTGACAGAAACAATTGAAATCAAGCTCAGCTCCAAAGCCAAGGATTTGGACGTGCTGTTTGCCGATACGCCGCTGGTCATGAACTATTCCGTGAAAGGTTATCTGGAGCCGCTGGACTCGCTGCTCCCAGCAGACGCCAAGGTCAAATGGACGAAATCCGCGGTGGAGACCGTGTCGTACAAGGGCGAGCTCATGGCCGCACCGATGAACAGCTCCAGCCAGGTGCTTTACTACAACAAAGATATTTTTGAAAAGAAAGGCATTCCATTCCCGGACGCGGACAAACGCATGACGTGGGAGGAAGTGCGGGATTTGGCGAAAAAGCTGACTTCAGACGACGTATACGGATTTTCCTTCGAGCAGGTAGGCAAAGCGTACCAGCTTCTGGCCCTGTCGGACAGCCTGGGCGCCAAAATGCTCAGCGACGACGGACTGGTGTCCAGCGGGTATTCGAATTCGCCGGAGGCCGTGAAGGCATTCCAATTTTACGCAGACCTGTTCAACAAGGATAAAGTCAGCCCGAAAATCAAGAAAGAGGAATCCATCGACTATTTTACATCCGGTAAAGTCGCGATGTTCGTATCCACCAACCAGAACATGCCGAAAATCCGGGATTCCGGCCTGAATTTTGGCGTTACGCTGCACCCGTATTTTGCCGGTCAAAAGGTAGCCACACCAACCGGGGCCTGGAATGTGGGCATCTCCAAATATTCCGGGAAGAAAGAAGCATCCGCCAAGTTCATTGAATTTCTGACGCTGGGCGAAGGCTCCAAAATCCTGTTTGAAGAAGGCGGCACGCTGCCGCCGCAGATCGACCTGCTCAATTCTATCGACACCGATCCGAAATATGAGCAGTTCCCTGACAACGTCATCCGCATCGCCGCCAAGGAATCGCGCGAAACAGCCGTTCCCCGCCCGAAAACGCCCGGTTACCTGGAATGGGAAACAAATATGAACAAAGCGTTTGAAGATATGAAAAATGGCGCCGACCCGCAAAAAGCGCTGGATGCCGCCGTCAACGTCATCGATAACCAATTGAAAAAATACAAGGGTGCAGCAGCAAATTGACCGCATCCGGGGGGGACGAAAGGCTGAGCCCGGTTCCCCCTTTTTTCCTTCAAGAGGAAAATCGTTAAATCTTCATGATAAAAGGAGGAAGCATGGAGCTTTCGGCTTTCGAGCTACCGATGGGTAGCCCTCAAGCCGAGCGTAATTCCTCACACGACTAACGTCGCGTGTCTCCATGCGCGGTTATGAAACTGAAAAATAATATTGGCCCCATCCTGCTCTTTCTGCTGCCTACCCTTGCCGGGCTGCTGCTGTTTAAGCTGTATCCCATTTTCAGCGCTGTCGTGCAGAGCGTATACACGACACAGTTTATTACAGGCGAAAAAAGCTTCGTCGGCTTGCAAAACTACCAGTCCCTGTTCGCTGATCCCGTCTTCTGGAATTCGCTGAAGGTGACGCTGGTATTTAATCTGATCATTAACCCGCTGCAAATTGTGCTGGCTTTCGGGCTGGCAATGCTGTTAAATACGAAAATCAAGCGCATTGCTTTCTTTCGCGGCATTCATTTCGTGCCTGTCGCCGTATCCGTCCCGACCGCCTGCGTCCTCTGGAACATTATGCTCAGTCCTGAGCAGGGTGTCGTGAATTCGATCCTGGTTGCACTGGGATTGGACCCGCAGCCATTTCTGGGCAGCAGCTCGCAGGCGCTGGGCTCCATTATCGCGATTGCGTCCTGGAAGGGCGTCGGCTATTGGGCGCTGTTCCTGCTGGCCGGGCTGCAGGAGATTCCCGCTTCGCTGCTGGAGGCTTCGTCCCTGGACGGAGCAAGCCGCTGGAAGCAATTTGTCCATGTAGTGGTTCCGCTCATGAAGCGCCCGCTGACCTTTATTGTCGTGGCCGTGACGACGGCGAATTTCCTGCTGTTTTCACCGATGTACATTTTGACCAAGGGCGGACCTGAAAACAGCACGAACGTGCTGATGCTTGAAAGCTTCAACAACGCTTTTCTATATTCCGATATGGGCAGATCGTCCGCGATGATGGTTATTTTGCTACTGATTACGCTGACCGTTGTCGCCCTGCAGTTCAAGTTGCTGCGGACCTCCCATTAGAAAGGATTTCGACGTGAACCGATTGACCCGTTCTCATCTGCTGCTGTATGCTGTACACATCGCTGTGGCGCTGCTGGTGCTGCTGCCGCTGGCGTTTGCTTTTGTTTCGTCGTTCCGTCCGCTGGAGGACATTTATAAATATATGTCGCCGATTACGTGGAAAACGTTTTGGCCGTCCAATTTTACATTGGACGCTTATCAGTCACTGTTTGCGGAGCGAGGGTTCGGACGAATTTTTCTGAATACCTTTTTTGTCGGGGCAGTCAACGTTCTTGGCGGGCTTTTGCTTGGCTCCATGGCGGCGTTTGCTTTCGTGTATTTCGAATTTCGCGGAAAAACGCTGCTGTTTCTGCTGGTGCTGATTACCTTCATGATTCCGTTTGAGGTCATTTCCATCCCGCTGTACAGTCTTGTCAACAGTCTGGGCTGGGTGGACACCTATGCAGGCATCATTATTCCCGGCATCGCCAACGGGCTGGTCATCTTCCTGTTCCGCCAGTTTTTTCTGGAGCTGCCGACGTCCCTCGTGGAATCAGCCCGTATGGACGGGGCCTCCTGGCTGCGGGTGTATGCGAATATCGTCATGCCACTCTGCAAACCCGTGACCGTCAGTGCCAGTCTGCTTATTTTCATTCAGCAGTGGGAATCCTTCCTGTGGCCACTCATCGTGACACGCTCCAAGGAGTATAAAGTGATTCAGGTCGCGCTGAGCGACTTCGTCACCGAATACGCGACCTACTGGAACGAAATGTTCGCCGCCGTCATTCTGTCCATCCTGATCCCCGTCGTGCTGCTGCTTCCGCTGCAGCGCTATTATGTGCAGGGCATTGCCAATACGGGCTCGAAGGAGTAACGGGCGAGATATGGGTTGTGCCCGATTGATTCACCGTTTTAGCAGAAAAGTCCATGTTCCGTTGCTATGAAGCAACAAGACATGGACTTTTTCAGTATATTCGGGAATGAACCTACTTTTTAGCATTTAATAATTATGGCATAAATTTCACTTGTACAGGAACCAAAGAATCCGTTACCGTTCCGTTCCCCAACTGACCATAGTTGTTCCGGCCAAAGCTCCATACGGTGCCGTCTTCCTGAACTACCTCGCTATAGTACAGCCCTGCAGCTATTGTCGCTCCTTTGCTAATTCCCGGTACTTGGACAGCCTTGCTCATCGATGTCGTATTTCCCGTTCCCAACTGGCCGTAAGAGTTATTCCCCCAACTCCATACACTGCCATCCGCTTTGAGTGCCAGGTTATGGCTATACCCACTGGATATTTCAACAATACCACTGAGTCCAGGAATTTGGATCGGTGCGCTTCGAGTTGTCGTCGTGCCATCTCCTAACTGGTAGGAATTGTTATACCCCCAGCCCCATACCGTACCATCCGATTTGAGCGCAATCGCATGGTTGTATCCCGAAACCACTGCCACAATCCCCTCCATACCGCTAATCTGTTTCGGAGGGGAATAACTCATATCCCACACGCTTCCATCACTCTTCAGTGCAAAGATACCATAACCGCCTGCACTTACTTGGACTACTCCATCAATTCCACTTTTCTTCGCCAAAGACTGTGCATTACTAGTTTTAGAAATCCACAACGTCCCATCCTGCTTTGTTATATAGTTCGTATCCCCATAGGCTTCTATATCTACTGCTTCTTTAGCAAGCTGAACAGGTGATTTGTTGCCTTTATGACCCCAACCCCATACGGTGCCATCCGACTTTAAGGCCAATGTATGGCTCCCTCCTGTTGCCACATCAACAATTTGGCTTATGCCCGGTACTTGTATAGCTCCGGTTTGGTTCGTCGTCGTGCCATCTCCCAACTGACCATTGCCGTTATATCCCCAGCTCCATACACTTCCGTCTGATTTAGCGTACACTGTATGGCTTTCTTCACCATCAATAACCGATTTAACTTGGGCTGCGCTATTAACTTCCAGCCATTTAGCTTCGCTCCATGCCGACCATGCATGACCGTCTTTGACACGTACCTGCACCTGCAATTTCTGACCTGTAGGCAGGGCCTGACTCACGGTCCAACGGTTACTCACTGTGTTGCTGTTCGATGCAACTTCTCCTGAATCTACCAGTACCTCGCCATTCTCATTCAAAACTTGGACCTGGTAATGGCTGAAGACAGTCCCAATCTCCAAATCTGTCTGCTTCCATCCCACAGATGGTTGCGTTACTTTTGCTACGGACGGAGAAGTTTGGGTTCCCATTGGATAATTCAGGCTTACCATAGGTGCCGTATTTTCTTTCATCTGCACGGGTACCCATGAATCCGTTACAGTTCCGTTCCCCAATTGACCGGAGTTGTTCCGACCAAAGCTCCATACATTACCATCTTCCTGGACAACTTCGCTATAATACTGTCCTGCACCTATTGTCACTCCGTTGCTGATTCTCGACACTTGGACAGCCTTGTTCATCGATGTCGTATTTCCCGTTCCCAGCTGGCCATAGGAGTTATCCCCCCAACCCCATACACTGCCATCCACTTTGAGCGCCAGGTTATGGCTATATCCGCTGGATATTTCAACAATGTCACTGAGTCCAGGGATTTGGATCGGTGTGCTTCGGGTTGTTGACGTTCCATCTCCCAGTTGCCCGTAAGAGTTATATCCCCAGCTCCATACCGTACCATCCGATTTGAGCGCAATCGCATGCTTGTATCCCGAAGCCACTGCTACGATCCCCTCCACACCGCTAATCTGTTTCGGAGGGGAATAACTCATATCCCACACACTTCCATCACTCTTCAGTGCAAATACACCATAACCACCTGCACTTACTTGTACAATCCCATCGATTCCATTTTTCTTCTCCAAGGACTGTGCATTACTGGTTTTAGAAATCCATAACGTCCCATCCTGCTTTGTTATATAGTTCGTATCACCATAGGCTTCTATATCTAATGCTTCTTTAGCAAGCTGAATAGGTGACTTGGCAGGAGGGGAACCCGCCTGATTATTGTCTTTATGGCCCCACCCCCATACGGTACCGTCCGACATTAAGGCTAGTGTATGATTGCCTCCTGCCGCCACATCGACGACTTCGCTCATACCCGGCACCTGAACTGCTCCAGTTTGGCTGGTTATCGACACATCCCCCAACTGACCATTGCCATTATATCCCCAAGTCCATACACTTCCGTCTGCTTTGGCATACACTGTATGGTTTTCTTCACCGTCAATAACCGCTTTGATTTTAGCTATACCGTTGACTTCCAACCACTTGGCTTCGCTCCAGGCCGACCATGTGTGGCCGTCCTTGACGCGTACCTGTACCTGCAGTTTTTGGCCGACTGGCAGCGCCTTGCTCATCGTCCAGCGGTTCGTCGCCGTCGTGCCGTTTGACGCCACTTCGCCCGAATCCACCACAATCTCGCCGGTCTCATTCATCACCTGAACCTGGTAATGGCTGAATACTGTGCTCGCTTCCAAATCCGCCTGCTTCCATTCCACAGATGGTTGCGTTACTTTCGCTACGGATGGGGAGGATTGAGTTCCTAATGGATAATTCAGGCTTACCACAGGTGCCGTATTTTCTTTCATCTGCACAGGTACCCATGAATCTGTTACGGTTCCGTTCCCCAATTGGCCGGAGTTGTTCCGGCCAAAGCTCCATACGGTGCCGTCTTCCTGAACTACCTCGCTATAATACTGTCCTGCGCCTATCGTCACTCCTTTGCCGATTCCCGGCACTTGGACAGCCTTGTTCATCGATGTCGTATTCCCCGTGCCTAGTTGGCCGTAAGAGTTATTCCCCCAACTCCATACACTGCCATCCGCTTTGAGTGCCAGGTTATGGCTATACCCACTGGATATTTCAACAATGCCACTGAGTCCAGGAATTTGGATCGGTGTGCTTCGGGTTGTTGACGTTCCATCTCCCAGTTGCCCGTAAGAGTTATACCCCCACCCCCATACCGTGCCATCCGATTTGAGCGCAATCGCATGGCTACTTCCTGATGCCATCGACACAATTCCCTCCACACCGCTAATCTGTGTTGAAGTGGAGGAATTCACATTCCACACACTTCCATCACTCTTCAGTGCAAAGACGCCATAATCGCCTGCACTTACTTGGACTACTCCATCAATTCCACTTTTCTTCGCCAAAGACTGTGCATTACTAGTTTTAGAAATCCACAACGTCCCATCCTGCTTTGTTATATAGTTCGTATCCCTATAAGCTTCTATATCTACTGCTTCTTTAGCAAGCTGAACAGGTGATCTGTTGTCTTTATGACCCCAACCCCATACGGTGCCATCCGACTTTAAGGCCAATGTATGGCTCCCTCCTGTTGCCACATCAACAATTTGGCTTATGCCCGGTACTTGTATAGCTCCGGTTTGGTTCGTCGTCGTGCCATCTCCCAACTGACCATTGCCGTTATATCCCCAGTTCCATACACTTCCGTCTGATTTAGCGTACACTGTATGGCTTTCTTCACCATCAATAACCGATTTAACTTGGGCTGCGCTATTAACTTCCAGCCATTTAGCTTCGCTCCATGCCGACCATGCATGACCGTCTTTGACACGTACCTGCACCTGCAATTTCTGACCTGTAGGCAGGGCCTGACTCACGGTCCAACGGTTACTCACCGTCGTACTGCTTGATGCCACTTCACCCGAATCCAATACGATTTCGCCAGTCTCATTCATCACCTGCACTTGGTACTGGCTGAACACGGTACTCGCTTGTGCATCTGTTTGTCTCCATTCCACAGACGGCTGCGTTACTTTCGCTACGGATGGAGAAGCCTGGGCTCCCATTGGATAATTCAAACTTACCACAGGTGCCGTATTTTCCTTCATTTCCACAGGCACCGAGGAGTCCGTTACCGTTCCATTCCCCAATTGTCCGTAATCGTTCCGTCCAAAGCTCCACACAGTACCATTTTCCTCTACGACCTCGCTATAGTATTGTCCTGCAGATATCGCTACTCCTCTGCTGATTCCCGGCACTTGGACTGCTTTACTCATCGATGTTGTGCTTCCCAATCCTAGCTGGCCGTAGTAGTTATATCCCCAACCCCACACTGTACCATCTGATTTGAGTGCCAAATTGTGATAACGCCCGCTGGATATTTCGATAATGCCACTTAACCCAGGAATTTGTATGGGCGTACTTCTGGTAGTTGGCGTTCCATCTCCCAATTGATAGTATCCGTTATTTCCCCAGCCCCATACCGTACCATCCGATTTGAGCGCAATCGCATAGTTGTATCCCGAAGCCACTGCTACGATCCCCTCCACACCGCTAATCTGTTTCGGAGGGGAATAACTCATATCCCACACACTTCCATCACTCTTCAGTGCAAATACACCATAACCACCTGCACTTACTTGTACAATCCCATCGATTCCATTTTTCTTCTCCAGGGACTGTGCATTATTGATTTTAGAAATCCATAACGTCCCATCCTGCTTCGTTATATAGTTCGTATCACCATAGGCTTCTATATCCACTACTTCTTTAGCAAGCTGAATAGGTGACTTGGCAGGAGGGGAACCCGCCTGATTATTGTCTTTATGACCCCACCCCCATACGGTACCATCCGACTTTAGGGCTAACGTATGCTTTCCTCCTGTCGCTACCTCGACAACTTCGCTCATGCCCGGTACCTGAACCGCTCCGGTTTGGCTGATTAGCGTTCCATTTCCCAACTGACCATTGCCATTATATCCCCAAGTCCATACACTTCCGTCTGCTTTGGCATACACTGTATGGTTTTCTTCACCGTCAATAACCGCTTTGATTTTAGCTATACCGTTGACTTCCAACCACTTGGCTTCGCTCCAGGCCGACCATGTGTGGCCGTCCTTGACGCGTACCTGTACCTGCAGTTTTTGGCCCACCGGCAACGCCTTGCTCACCGTCCAGCGGTTGGTCGCCGTCGTACTGTTTGACGCCACTTCGCCCGAATCCACTACGATTTCGCCAGCCTCATTCATTACCTGCACCTGGTAATGGCTGAATACTGTACCAGTGACTAATGCCTTCTGAGTCCACTCAATACTAGGTAAAGGACTCAACACCGATGATGGTGCTTCCTGCGATCCTGAAGGGTAGGTCAGTTGGACATCCATATTATCTCTTATTTCCATCCAACTCGGTGTACTCCACTCTGACCAGCCATTCTGATCCTTAGCACGTACCTTAACCTTTAATTTGGTATTCCGTGGTAGCTCTTTATCTACCGTCCATTGATTTTCTGCGCCTGTTCTTTCCGTCTGAATTTCGCCACTATCCGCTACTACACCATCAGCCTCATCCATAAACTGAACTTGGAAATATTCAAATTTATTTGTACTCGTTTGCTTCCAAGTTACCGTTGGTTGCGAAAGAGTCATGATCGTTGGAGATGTGCTTAATCCGTCTGGATAGGTTAGGCTAACCTGCGCTTGCTCTTGCACTACTATCCAAGTCGGTTGACTCCATGCTGACATCCATCCATTTTCATCTTGTACTCGTACCATAACCTTTAACGGAACATTAAACGGTAAGACTTTGTTTGATTTCCACTTACCTTTACTATCCGTTGTTGTTTGGCTTACAGTCCCTGAATCACTGATTACTTTCCCCGCGCTATCCGCTATACTCACCTGAAACGCGGTAACTTTGGATGACTCAGAAACGATCTGAGTCCATTCAATGCTTGGTTCCCGGTTCGTGGTAATCGTAGGTGCATCTTGAGTACCGGAAGGATAGCTCACGCTAACTTCATTAGGCTTTAACACCTTGAGCCACTTGCCTTCGCTCCATGCTGACCAAAGCAGACCATCATTGACACGAACTCTCACTTGTATAGCCTGTTCCATTGGCAACTTCTCAGTAATATTGAAACTGGAGTCTTTATATTTACTCTCTTGCTCGATCTCTCCAGAATCATAGATCACCTCACCAAGCTTATTTAAAGCCTGTACCTGGAAGGCGCTGAACACTGTCCATGACGAATCGTCAGTTTGTCCCCATTCAATCCGGGGAGTTGAATTTGTTTGTAATGTCGGCTGCAATTCACTGCCCGTTGGATAAGTAATATTCGCAACTGGTGCCATATTTTCTTTGAATTTAAGTTTCACTGGCACAGCACTATTATTATATGTTCCGTCTCCCAGCTGACCTGATCTGTTGAGTCCCCAGGACCAAACTGTTCCGTCCTTCGCTAACGCATTAGCATGCGCATAACCCGCAGAGATGGTTACTATATTATCCAGACGTTCAATTCGCTGCGGAACAGAACTGGACGAAAGCGTTCCGGTTCCTAATTTTCCATCTTCTCCGTCTCCCCATGTCCAAACCTTTCCTTCAGCGGTCAGTGCTAAACTGAAGCCGTCCCCGGCCGCAATCGCAACAACATGAGAAAGACCCGGCACTACACTTGGAACATCTGAGCTTGTTTTACTTCCTGTTCCTAATTGCCCGGAAGAGTTGTCTCCCCAGCTTAAGACCGTTCCATCTCTTCTCAACACAAGAGCATGGTCCGCTCCTACAGCTGCCCCCACAATACTTTGAAGTGATTTCACTTGAGAAGCTGATTCATTTTTTATGCTCCATACCGTTCCATCTTGCTTTACAGCAAGCGTTGCAAAGCGCCCCACCGAGATCGAATTAAACTTAGCCTCACTAATCTCCCATATATTTCTTTTATCTAAATCGTTTGCCCAAAAATGTAAGTCCCCCTCCTGTGTTATCACATAGCCAGAATGACTATCAGGCTCTCCGACGGCATACACAGCATCGTTAACATTCCAATACAATTGTCTCGGCTCATGCGTACCATCTCCCCATGACCAAACAGTGCCATCTTTGTTTACCGCCCTGATCTTTTCATAACTGGCAGTAACATTTGCCAATCCTTTTATTGGAACATAGTTAGCCTCAGGCTCTTTACCGCCATTCCATGTCCCCAGACTTCCATTATCACCATTTCCCCAAGCGAACACCTGCCCCGATTGGTTGAGAAGTATGGAAAAGTCTAATCCGCTTGCCAACATTGCATTCGTATGTGATACAGGGACTTCAAACCCATCCCAGGTCAAAGCAATCTCATTACTTTGGGTCGACACGTTCCCACTTTCATCAACGGCAACTACGTAAAATGAATAATCCTTCCCTGCCTCCAAATCTTGAACAAGGAACTCATTTGTAGTAGAAGAGCCTATTAACTCTTTGTTCATATAAATCAGGTATTCGCTTACTTCAAAATTGTCCTTCGATGCCGTCCATTCCAATTGCATGGTCGAAGCTGTCCGATCTTTAATCTTAAGACTTGAAGGAGCTGTCGGCGGAATTACGTCCAAGAACTCATCCCCATCAAATTGGAGCTGAATCGGCCGTGATTCAAACGGTGTGTCATCGGTAATACTATCAGGATTATCAACAGTTCCCCAATACCAATATTCCTCGTCCTTTGTAACAACAGTTGCAACATGTTTATTTGCATGCACAGCATCAACACGAGACATCACTATTTGGGGAGTAAACTGTTCAGTTGTTTCCCCTATGCCAAGTTGACCATAATTATTTTTGCCCCATGACCACAGTGTATCATCGTCTTTCTTGGCTAAAACATACTCTGGTTCGCTAGCAGGCGCCGCTATTAATTCCACTACGTGGTTGAAGTTCTCCATGCGGGCTGCCACGTCATAATCATTTCTCCAGTTTTTTTTGTCTATAACTCTACCAATTAAACTGGAACCGCGTCCTCCTCCCCAAGAGTACATCTTGCCGCCGTCCACTGAAGCAAAACCTACACCTTCCAGCGCAAAAATCTTATCCACTCTTAATAGTGACACATATGAAAAAACTGTATTCTTTTCATTGTTAGCTACGAATGTGGATTGCCCCTCCCCTGTGCTCGTCTTCACTGTAGGGTCACCAAGCTGACCTCCGTAATTATATCCCCATGATTTGATGGCGGCATGGTATCCTTTTTCCGTCTGGGGATCATAGGTACTACCAGTCAAGGCTAGACTATAACTACTTGCTGCAGCAATAGCGGTAAAGTCGCCCTCAGCATTTAAATTGGTTGAAACCGGCGTCGAACTGAATCTTACAATATGATTATCTCCCCATGTATAGACTTTTCCATTTATCAGAGCTAATGAGTGAAATGCACCAAGCGATATATCGGTTGCACCATACAGACTCGGAACCAGTTGTGGTTGCTCGAAATTCCCGTCGCTGTCCAATTTCACATCGTTACCCCAAGCCCAAACTGCCCCATCTTCTTTCTGAGCAAAAATTTGCTCATCCCGAATGAAAAATTTATCGGATGCAGACAGATTTTCTATCAGAATAGGTGTAGGGCTATTAACTGGAGCTCCTCCCCAAGCCCATACTGTTCCGTCTTTCTTGCCAGCGATGGTGAACTTCCTGCTTGTTTTAATAAAAGTAACGTCTGAAATCATGTTTATTTTTCTGGGTCTTTTATTGCTCAATGTCGTGCCATTACCAAGCTGCCCGTATTCATTTTTCCCCCAAGTCCACACTGAACCATCGGGTTTTAACAAAACAAAGAAGTTATCTCCAATCGTAAAATCAGGCCGACTCGGTGTTTCAAAAATATAGGGTTTACTCTCTTCAGACTCGTTACCTGCCGCATCATAAGAGCGGAACTTAAATACAAATACTGTGTTAGGTTTTAACCCCACCATAGAAATGGATGGTTTTGTGGTCTCAGTGAGTAACGTTCCTTGAAGATCGTATATGTTATATCCAGCTACCCCAATATTGTCCGAAGCCCCCGACCAGACTAAATCAACCCGGTTATGTCTCAAAATCGTATGTTTAATTTCAGTTGGAGGCTTTGGCGGTGTTGCATCATATCGCGAATATTTTTGAACTACCGGGCTATAGTTCCCGGCCTGGTCAAATGAACGGAAAAAGAAAGGCGTTTCTCCTTCACTCCAATAAGAAAATGGTGCGAAGTATTCTGCCCAATTCGTCTCGTTTCCGACGCTATATTCATAACGCAACTTTTCCGGTTCATTCTGTTCTATGTACCTTTGAATTGCGATGGTTGTCGGCTCAGCTAGCCAGTCTTCAGCCATGTCAACCACAGGGGCAACCGGGGCTGTTTGGTCAACTTGAATTTCAGCGCTGGATTCCTCACTCATATTCCCCGCATAGTCTACTGATCGAGCATAGACAATCTGCTCTTCCTGGGATACGACGAACGGACCTGTGTAGGTTTGCCAGGATCCATTGTTTATTTTGTACTCCGTCTTCCGCACCCCGCTGCTATCGTCTGCTCCATCCACGACGGTCACCGTTATGCTATCCTTGGTCCAGCCCATAGGATCGGTCAGAATGGATGGAGCATCCGAAGCCTCGGAGTCAATCATGACTTTGATCTTACGATCTTTCTCCTTATTGCCGAGCACATCAATAGCACGATAATAAATCAAGGTGCCCGACTCCTTCGTGACAGGAAACGGCTCTGAATAGGTGTTCCAATTAAGTCCCTTATCGTAGCTATACTCTATTTTCTCAACTCCAGAGTAGGCATCTTCCGAAGTTAGGCGAATTTTTGTTTCACCATTATAATAACCACTTTCCGTTTGATTGCCCAAAATCTCGGCTGTTGTGATTGGGGCAGAATCATCCGCTTTCACCTTTAAGGTGACCGAACCGCCAGTACCCTCCGATTCGCTGGCCCGATAGTTAATCGCGTAGGCACTTCCAGGACTCAGTTCAAGCGGATCATTGTATGAATTCCATGTCTTGCCTCCATCCATACTGTACTCCGTTGCATTGGTAAAAGTCACCTTAACCGGCCCATAATAATAACCGTTTTCTCCTTGATGACCGTCAATATTCACACCTGCAGCAGCCTGAGCTGCTACGGATGGAACATGGAACGGAATTTGGGTAATGAGTAATACTACGATCATTAATAGGTTGAAATATTTTCTCAAAATCACTACCTCCGGTGTTATCCTCAAATTACTCGCTTCGCTCCACTTCATGCCATTTCGAGTCCAATAGAATCGGCGGGATATAAATGAGCTCGGCAAGCTCATAGTCAAGGTTGTAGGTTAGTCGTCCCACCAGCAACTCCTTATTCGCATTCTTTTGCATTTTCCAATGAGCGCTGGCTACGGCTTTCCCTTCGTCCAGAAGCTTCATCGCTTCATCCCAACTCATTTCCGGACCTTTATTTTGCTCCAGTTCTACCAGATAATTCTCGTACCGCTGCTTCATTGCAATTTCGTCTTCTTTCGTGAACTCCGAGTCCCAAACTAGGTCAAAGCTCAGTATTTTAAGACCAGCCTCCAACACAGCATTACGAAACTCGTCAGAAACATAGATACGGGACCCGACTAATTCTGGTACTTTAAATATGTGTCTCTTTTCACTCCCCATAATCATTTCCTCATGAAGGTACATATTTTCATATGAAAAAATCTTATTTGACTCAATGATCGGGACAGAATTCGTTTTATCTACACAATCCAAGACATTGATTACATTACAGAAATAAAAATTGTATTTATCGTCCTGTAAAGGGAGTATTTCAACCAAGTTACCTATTAAGGGCTCAAGGGTTGAAACTGCCCTCTCACTAAGCACAAGTACCCCGGGAGAAAAACTTGGAAAATCAATATATTTACCTTTATCCTTTTCATACACAACAGTTAGTGGTTTCCATTTTTGTTTGATTTCTTTTGCATAAAAAATGTTATCTAGTAATTGATCTACTTCTTGGTTTAGCCTATCTTCCACTGTAATATGCAACGTTTTATGACCGGAATTTATTTCCCAAATTTTCATTTCTCAACACCCTCCGGTGCGGTCCTATAGTTACTCGCTCCGCTCCACTTCATGCCATTTCAGATCCAAAAGAATCGGTGGGATATAAATTAACTGCGCAAATTCATAATTCAGGTCATAGGTTAACTGACCAACCAGCAATTCTTTATCCGCATTCTTTTGCAATTTCCAATGACCACTGGCTACTGCTTTCCCCTCGTCAAGAAGTTTCATGGCTTCATTCCAACTCATTTCTGTGCCTTTGTTTTGCTCCAATTCTGCAAGATAATCTTCGTATCGCTGCTGCTCTGCAATCTCATCTTCCTTCGTAAACTCCGAATCCCAGACCTGTATGAAATCCAGCCCCTTTAGACCAGCTTCTAAAACAGCATCACGGAACTCATCGGAAACATATACTCGTGTTCTTACCAATTCAGGGATTTTAAAAATATGTCTTCTCTCTGTTTGAAGCAAATCTTCTTTAAAATACAAGCTGTGGTAAGATATTATTTTATCAAGCATGATTTCAGGAACGGATTTCTCATGATCAACACAATCAAGAATGTTGATCACGTTACAAAAATAGAAATTATATTTATCGTCTATTAAGGGTAAAAATTCAACTAATCCATCAATTAAAGGTTCCAGAACTGATACTGCGCGATCATTGAAAACATTCATAGCAGGAGCATATCTAGGGAAGTCAATAGACTTCCCCTTATCAGCTTTGTAGAGTACTCTTAGTGGCCTCCATTCTTGTTGCATGGATTGCCCTCTTGAGATATTACCTAGCATTTCATCAATTTGTGGATTTGTTTCATCTTCAATATCAACCATTAATGGTTTATAACCTGAGCTAAGCTGCCATATTTTCATTATTGATGCCTCCATTAGTTTAATGCTTTTTTCAAACTCAACTCACCGGATAGTAACTTCTCTCTTATATCTTGTAGCACTGCTAAGGTCCCTTCTTTGTCTCCCTCAAATTCTTTTAATCTGTTATACACGTAATCATAGTACTTTACAGCATGTCCTCCATTATGATTTGCAACTTTCCCACCCCAAACGTACAAGTTCTGATCTACAACGTCATCAAATTCAATCATATCTCCCGTTCCCTTTTTTCCAGTCGGCAAGAAGACTCCATTTGCTGCAACGTTCACATCAGTAATACCTACTTTAGCAAGTAATGCACGCGCTCTAGGGTCTGATACTGCCACAATATGATGAGCAGCCCAATATCTAATATCGGGTGTGAGTATGGTAGGTTTCTTAACACCTGCTTTTTCCAACTCGGCAGCCAGAATGGTACTATTACCTCCCTTTGTTCTTTGGGTTAGCTTTGTAGTAGCGGTCTTAGCTATTTTATCATAAGCATCAAGATTACAAACTGAGTTATGAGTCCATATACCCAGGTTGGTTACATAATAGGTATGGAAATCCGCGACTGTAAAATTGTAAACTGTTGCATCAGTCTGTTCAATATCGATCTGTTCAATGGTTATATATTTATTTTCAGTTGTAACCAGTTGATCGCCAATTTCCAGTTCTTCAGCCAGTTTCCAGCCTTTATCCTTGATCCAAAACGGATGGTTATCCGTGGCAGATATCGTTTCACCACCAGCTTGGATATGATAAAGCTCATTTACCGGCTTATCAAAGGTGTAAGTAACCGGTTTGTATGCCTGCTCTCCTGTTTCTTCATTTTTGGATAACACCCTGTCGCCAACTTGAATCTCTTCAATGGGCTTCATGCCTTTATCGGTTAGAACAGGAGTACCTTCAGCAAAGCAGTTACATGGGGACTTCGCCGTGACGTCAGCCACCCTTAATACACCGACAATTTTCTTGCCGCCCTTAACGCCTTCACCTACAAACGGAATAAACCCAATGCCAGATACTATTGCATCATCTATATCCCCTTTAATTAAATTGACCGCCACACTAACGCCATCAGCGGGAATTCCTAAAATAGGTATCATGCCTGCTGCGTCGCTTATTTTGAGCAATTGAGTTAGTGCATCATCCTCCGGTGAATAAAAAAGCTTCTCCATCTCTTCTGTGATTCTTTGTCTGCCTGATTTACCATATATTTTATTGGCCCACTCTTGGTACGCACGTGGAGGTGAAATATCCGGTCTTTCATTCACATCTTTCGGTGTAAGTATATATTTCTGGTAATAATCCTTACATCTCTGACATTTATGTGTGTTTTCACTGGTTACTTTGAATTTTTTGTTGTACTCATACTCCGGAGGCAGCGGAATGATATTCAAGGGATTTAACGAACTATTAAAGACCTCTACCTCTAACCTGTTCTCCTGGCTATAACGCTTTTTCCCTTCTGGATAGATGTAGATATAGTAGAGTCCGTCTTCAGCGTAAAATTTGTTCTTAAATTCTCTGGCGTAGTTACCAAGATTTTCGGTGACCTTTCCAGTCCATTTATAGGGATAGGTTCCCCTTTTGACGTTTTGTATCGTTTCTCGGTGGACCCGATAGATAGAATCCGGTCTAGGCCCGGTAGCTATGAAAATTTCAACAACCAGATCGGCATTGTCAACTTTATTTTTGTAATTGAACTGAGGGATATATCTATTTTTTGCACCAGGCGTTGCATCAAAGCTTTTTCTATACCCTGCATCCTCTGTTTCTGAAGATATGGTAAACTCATCGTCCGAAGATTCGGTGACCGTGTCATCTACATACTGTACCAGTTCAACATCGTTAATAAAGAGAGTCATCGCATATTCAAAACTCTCAAAATTGTTAGCAGACCTGGTTCCCCAAGTTCCAACCAAACTATTCTGAACCCTTAAATAATAGGTGCCTGCGGGTAGACCAAAATTCCGTTCCCCGTCTGAACTGAAGTAACCATAAATATTCCCCGAGCTATCCTCAATTTGGCCGATCCCCTCAGACAAATGGATGTCCACTTGTTCGCCTGAATCCAAAATAACTTTGTAATAATCGACGTCATAGAGTGAACTGGCGCTAAACTCCTGACCACGTCCATCTTCCGTATATTGTTCGTCCCATTCAAGATATTGAGCTGTCTGTCTCGTGGATTGAAAGGCCTCTTCCACAGCCAAACTGGTTTGCAGGCCAATACCCGGATCACGATTGCTGATTTTCAAGTAGTACGTCCGGCCCTCGTTCAAGGTGTACTCTATCTTGGAATAAAGCTCCCCATAGGGTGCATTGCCTTGTACATCATCGTTGGATGCCATCAGCTTTGTCATGGAGTCGTCAGAATAGAGCTCCAGCATCGTGTCTTGAATTCTGCCTCGATTGCCAAACGTATAGAATCGGTATTTCCCGGTTGTCTCCGGGGTGAACGCATAATATCCCTGCTGGCTCGCTTCTGTCACGACCTCCGCGGCTTCACGATTCCGCAATTCTGCAAACGAAGCTTCTTGCTGGGTTATCATCAAGCGGGCTTTGAGAACCCCGTAACTGCCAACCTTGATATAATATGGCGTGCCTCCGGTGAGCTGCAGTTCTACTGTTGAAAATTCGGATGTCTCGTTATCATCGTTAAAACCGCCAGGCACTTTTTTGTTCATCGCGGTATTGCTGTATACCGTTAGCGTCGTATCGTTCCGATTGCTTGAAGAACCTTTATAATAAGAAGTGGTTATTTGGTAACGGCCATCGCTGCCAGGTACAAATACATAATAAGTGCTGTCCCCTTCTGCCTCGTTAATATCTTTCTTTTCATTTAATTGGATATACGGAACATCCGAGCTTAACACTTGTGCCTCTATCCGAACCTGCTTATTCGTTGTCTCGTAACCCGATAATTTAATGTAATAGGTTTCTCCGCCATTCAGCGGAAGCTTCAGCTCAGAAAACACAGATCCCTTCACATCATCACTATGCAAAATGGCGTCTGTATCTCTTCCACCCTCATATATCCAAAGCTGCGTGTCCGTTTGCGCTCCTGCACTGCTGGTGAATATTTTATAGCTGCCGGTAGCCGCCGGACGGAAAACAAACCATTGGGCCTGCCCTACTTTAATCGTCGGTGTCTGAGATACATTCACGATCAGCTCATTGATCGTCGTGCTGACCGTCGTCGATGCAAATGGGCTTGTTCCCGCCTTATAAACCGCAGCTACACTAACCGTATACTGGGTTTCTGATTGAAGACCGTTAATGGAATAGGTGGTATCCTGAGTTTGACCTACGGTAGCTCCATTCAACTGTACGATGTACGAAAGAGCGTTCGGCATAGCATCCCAGGTCAGCTTGATATCTTCTGCAGTGGCTACTGCTTGCAATCCCGTTGGTTTCAGCAAGGTGTCGTCGATCGGGATGACTGCACCTTTAACAACCGTAATTTTAAATTCCTTGTCATCCTGTGTTCCCTTGGCATTCGGAAAAGAGTACCTGATCACATACTCTCCTGGCTCCGTCTCTCCACTCGTCTGCCATGTGTACGGAATGTCTTTATTCAGTTCTGGATTTTCAAAAACGTAATGTTCCAGAATATTGGTAGGGGCCTTCTTGGGATATACATCAATATTCACCTTTTGATGCATATTCTCTCCGTTTAACCCGCCATTTAGCTTCAGAGATACCGTAGCTTTTTGACCCTGTGTGATCTGTTGTCCGTCCCCGACAAAATCATACGCTGTCAGCGTATACTCTCCTCCCCCCGCTGACGGAGGCAAAGTCTCCCCTTCTGCTCCTTCTTCAGGGTATTCTTCGTCAAAGGGTGGAATTGGTTTATCAGTAACACCCAGCGCTTTGGCAACATTGACCAAGCCATTTCCATAATCGTGAATCTCTCCCAATGGAGTAGCTGTACTATACAGTTTGTATGTAACATCCTCTACAGAGAGTGAAGGTTCCTTTGACCATATCAGCGCAGCCGATCCCGAGACATAGGCAGCAGCTGATGAAGTTCCTGACAGGGTTTTATAGCTGTTGTCCGTATAAGTACTCAATGTCACGCTACCCGGTGCTGCAATGTCCAGTTCATTGCCTGTGCTGGAGAAAGTAGCACGTTTGTGCGACTGATTCACCGCGCCTACAGCAACCACTTCAGGATACAAGGCCGGATAGCCTACTGTATTTTCGCCTTTACCGTAGTTGCCAGCCGCTGCAATGATAAGAATGCCATGTTTTTTTGCCAACTGAATGGCCTCATGCAGTGACTCACTATAGTCGTTGCTGACAAAGCTCATATTAATCACTTGAATATTGTTCTCGATAGCCCATTTGAGACCATCAATAATCGTACTCGCATATCCCTTGCCGTTGGAGCCAATAACCTTAACCGAGTACAGTTCGACATTGTTGGTCACGCCGCGAATACCATAATGATTGCGCAAGGCCGCGATAGTGCCCGCCATATGGGTACCATGTCCTTGCAAGTCTTCGACGATGGGTTCATTCTCCACAAAGGAGACCTTTTCAGTTACAGCCAGGTCCGAGTGAGCAGAGATGCCTGTATCGAATACAGCTACCTTAATTTTGGCATCTTCAGGTGCTTCGGTGATCAGGTTGGCACCGGTGGAATATACTCCCCAGGGGATTAATTCATTCTTCGCCGAGGAATCAGGTTCCGTTGACTCCTTATCCCCTTCTTGTTCTTTCTCCTCGACCGGGGCTTGATCTTCCTCGATGGTTGCAAGCACCATGGGCTGGTCAATTTCAATTTTGGTTGCGGTTCTGTCTTTAATCAGCTCATTGACCTCAGACATTGTTAAATCCATGACATATGTATTATCCAGAAGCTCTAACTTCTGTATCTCATCTATTCCCGTGGTTTCCATGGAATCGATCAGGTTGGCACCCTTATGGTTCAGTTCTACAATATATCGTTGTGTTGAATATACATCTCCGGTTACTGTGGGATCTTGCTCTTCTTCCTCAAAGATGTCTTCTCCGACATCGCCATAGACATCACTTGTAACTGTAGATGCGGCTGATTCAGCTTCGACTGGCGAAATCCCCTGCTCTTCAGCCAGACTGGCATAAAATGTAGCAGGAAAGCTGCCGCTTACGATCACAAGGATCATAAGAATAACTAGGACTTTCTTCATAACTAACCTCCGATTGAATTTGTCTATATTTCTTTTATATCGGAGATATTTTAAAAAATATTAGTAAATTAGTCTCATAAATCATAATTTTTTCCGTATACATGATCAATTAGAACCACTAACAATGTCCTATCAAACAATATGAAGAAGATTCTACTGAATTGAACACATGATTTCTGCAGTAAAACTGTAAAGTGCCAGCCGAAATTTTCTGGCTGACCCAATAAACATGCAAAGCTATTTTCACAAACCACGTCTCTGCAATGGTTCCTTACGCAAATGAATTACACAGTTCTCAAACAGGCCCGTTGCCCGAATGATGGATCCAGTACCTCTGAAGACTTTATGAAAATATCACATGGGCAACCGAATATAAAAACGGGCCCCGCTGTTATCGCTTTGCGCCCACACCTCGCCGTCATGGGCCTCCACCAGCTTTTTCACAATCGCTAGTCCCATGCCGCTTCCGCCTGTCTGCCTATTCCTCGACTTATCCCCACGGTAAAACCTTTCAAAAATATACGGCAGATCCTCCGCTGAAATCCCTGATCCCGTATCGCTAATGACGAGGTAAACCGCCCCTTTTTCCTTACGTTCCCGGACGCTGACAGCCCCCCCGGCAGGCGTATGGTGAAGGGCGTTGGTCAGCAGATTCACGAGAATCTGCTTCATCCGGTCCACATCCATAAGCAACCTGACATCTGAAATGCCCTCGTACCGGAGCCGCACCCCTTTCTCAAGAAAAGTGGCTTCCATCAGTGCAGCAGCCTTTCCGACAACGATCCGCAGACTCTCTTCTTTCCGTGAAAGCTGGAATTCCGGCGAATCCATTACATTCAACTCCTCCAGCTCACTGACGAGTTGGATCAAACGCTCCACTTCTTCCAGACAGGAGTGAATCCGCGCGGGCGTTGGCTCCCAGACCCCGTCCTGCAAGGCCCTCATGTGGCTCTTTAGCGTCGTCAGCGGCGTGCGCAGCTCATGAGCGATGTCCTGGGACATGGACATGCGCAGCGACTGCTGTTTCTGTAGTTGTTTGGACAGCCGATTCAGGGAGGCCCCAAGCTCCGCGATTTCATCCCTGCCTTCCGTGTTGACACGTACGTCCAGACTGCCCCTGCTGATCCATTCGGCAGCCTGTTTCATATGGACCAGCGGGCGGGAGATGCGTTTCGCAAAATAAACGCCGATAATGAACGCCAGCAGCAGGGAAAACAAACCTGTCAGCAGGATCGACTGAAGGAGGGCGCTCTCCAAATGATCCATCAATGGAGACAGTCTTTTACCTGCCAGTGAGACCTGATCCATATACATCGAGATATGATAATGAGCGGCAAACATGCTGATCACGGCAAAAATGGCAACGATGCCTGCGGCCATGCCAACGATAGTCACGGCCAGCCGGATATACAGCCGGTTAAACATCAGCCCTCACCGCCAAACCGGTAGCCAAAGCCGTACACCGTAAGAATGTAGCGCGGATTGCGGGGATCTTGCTCGATCTTTTGCCGTACATTTTTGACATGCTGATCGATAATGCGGATATCCCCATCAAACCCGAGACCCATCACCCTGTCGACCAGCTCCTCCCGCGGAAAGCGGCGCTGCGGATATTTGGCGAGCAGAAGCAACAGCTTATACTCACTTGGTGTAAGGCTGAGCGGCTCCGAATAGTGGTATACCTGATTTTTCAGCGAATCGATGCGGAGATGCCCGTTATTAAAAGAGATGACGTCCGCCAATAGCTGCGAATCATCTGTCCGGCGCAAGATCGCCTGTACTCTGGCAACCACCTCATTCGGGTCAAAGGGTTTGATCATATAGTCATCGGCCCCGATGGACAACCCGCTGATACGGTCCGCCTGGGCTATTTTTGCGGTCAGCATGAGAATCGGTACGGAACTGAATTTGCGCACCTCCCGGCAGACGGTCTCCCCTTCCATGCCGGGCAGCATCAGATCCAAGATGAGCAGATCAACCCGCTGGCTGCGCAGTACAGCCAACGCTTCCTCACCGCTCGCACATTCCAGTACGTGAAAATGCTCCTTCTGCAAATAAGAAGCCAGTACCTCGCGAATTTTCTGTTCATCATCTACCACCAAAACGGTTTTCAAGGCATGTCCCTCCGTCGCCCAAGTTATACCGGAATTATACCACTCCGAATATGTATGAATCCCCTTGCCTATTAATTTCACCATTTCTGTTTAACCTAAACTTGTGAATATCTTTTGAAGACCGCTGGAAAATGAAAAAGCACCGGAAGCAATCCCTCCAGTGCTTTAAGCGTTAACGTATTTGGAATGTCCGGATCACCCGGATCGATATGATATCTGTATTCAACGGGTCAACGGGTTTAAATGTCATGCTGTATAAATCATACAGTCTCACCTCAACGCCGTATTCTTTGAACTTGTCAGAAAAATCTCCAATCGTAGGCCTTGTCCCCGTTTCGCAAGTAATTCGGCACTCCTCAAGCTTGATTTCTCTACTTTTGTATACAAATTCCACATCCGATTGATAAATACTGCTCACCCTGTTATTTCTCCCTCCGAATTTAAGGTAGCTCAGCCGCCATAGATCCCTAATTGCATCCTTAGGCCTGCAGCTTTGCGTCCTTGCCTTTCGGCAAGTTTGCCCTTGACATAAATGGTGGATCCTCCACTTAAAATAATATAATATATTTTTTCTGTTTTTTCGACATCTTACCGCAAAAAACGCTATTCATCACTCTTGTTTACTTTTTCTATTGTAGTGTTATCATAGATTGTAGTTCCTTAATGGATATGTACATTTCTGAAAGAACCTATACACGTTCAGATTCTATAAAAACCAAAGTATCCCACTTATCATTCATTTTTCAGGAGGTAAACATATGGCTTACAATATCCCAGTCGAAGCAACGCTTGAGGTGATGGGCGGCAAATGGAAGGCAGTCATTTTGTGTCATCTGGATAAAGGCGATAAACGGACCAGCGAGTTGAAAAGACTGATGCCTAGTATTACGCAGAAGATGCTCACACAGCAGCTGCGGGAGCTGGAAGAGGATGGACTTGTGAAAAGGCAAATCTTCGAGCAGGTTCCGCCCAAGGTGGTGTATTCCCTGACCGACTACGGCTGGTCCCTGAAGCCTGTCCTGGATGCCATGTGCGCATGGGGCGAAAAGCATATTGAACAAGACGGTCAAGCAGTCGAGGTTTAATGCCGCTGCTTCGGAACATGCACTTAAATCATCTGCACACGGAAGAGCCGGATTCCTGTAACTCAGGACTCCGGCTTTTTCCGTGATCTGCGTCTTCTTTCCTCCCGCTCCCTTCCTAGTAGGTACCTGGAAGTACCTATAGTACTTCAAAGTACGTACTATTCTTTTTCACGCGAAGCATCCATAATAGCATTTGCCGGCCGGCTAAAATATAAAAATAGGAGTGGAACTGAACATGTCGTCGGACAATAAACGCAGTACTCTGTCGCTGCTGGCTTTGGCCATCAGTGCCTTTGCGATTGGGACAACGGAGTTCATCAGCGTGGGATTGCTTCCCCTTATCGCTGAAGACTTGAATATATCTGTAACCATGACCGGATTAACGGTCACTTTATATGCGTTGGGCGTTACGTTCGGCGCTCCGGTATTAACCTCTTTAACTTCAGGAATACCAAGAAAAACGCTGCTGATCTGGATTATGATCGTGTTCATTGCCGGCAATTCACTTGCAGCCTTCTCTAGTGGAATCGGCATACTGCTTGCGGCACGGGTCATTTCTGCTTTCTCGCACGGCGTATTTATGTCCATCGGTTCAACCATTGCGGCTGACCTTGTGCCGGAAAATCGGCGGGCAAGCGCCATCGCCATCATGTTTTCCGGCTTGACCGTGGCCACGATTACCGGGGTGCCCTTCGGTACGTTTCTCGGACAGCAACTGGGCTGGCGTGCAGCCTTTATAACCATAGCAGTGATCGGTATTATGGCCCTGATCGCCAACTTGATTCTCGTTCCAGGCAATCTGCGGAAGGGGGGCAAAACTCCGGTACGGGATCAGATCAAGCTGATTACCAACGGACGGCTGCTGCTTGCTTTTCTGATTACGGCTCTCGGATACGGAGGCACCTTTGTCGTCTTTACCTACCTGTCTCCCCTGCTGCATGATATTACCGGCTTTGGAGAGACAACCGTAGCTTTCATTCTGCTTCTGTACGGCCTTGCGATTGCCATCGGCAACATCATCGGCGGCAAGGCCGCCAACCGCAAGCCGCTTTCGGCGCTGCTGTATATGTTTATTATTCAGGCGGTGGTCCTGTTTATTCTGTTCTTCACGGCCCCATTTAAAGTGGCCGGCCTGATTACGATTCTTTTGATGGGCCTGTTCGCCTTCATGAATGTGCCCGGTCTTCAGGTGTACGTCGTGAACCTTGCCCAGCGTTTTGTGCCGCAAGCCGTGGATGTCGCTTCCGCAATCAATATCGCGGCCTTTAACGGTGGGATCGCTCTTGGCGCTTACTTGGGCGGCATCATCGTGGACGGTCCGGGACTTATCCACACTTCATGGATCGGCGGTCTAATGGTGGTCGGGGCTGTAATTTTGACAGGCTGGAGCCTGCTGCTCGCCAGAAAAGACAAAGACGCCCCCACCGGGGAAGCTGTATAATGTATTTATCCAAGGACTGTTTCTTCCTGCTGAGGAGCAGTCCTTTTGAATACGAGCCCCTGTGAAAGGAGAATGGCGTATTTTTGCTACCAAGGATATTTTGAGCGTATGGAGAAAATTCGATCATTTCCCGATGGAAACCTTAACAAAAGCATGGTACTTTCAAAAGAATTCCGGGATAAAGCAAAGAGAAGTAGCTCAAATGAAGGAGCATCACGAGCAGTATGGTATTACAGGCAATTGCTTTGACCTCGCTTTGTGGCTGCTGCATGAGTTTGAAAAAGAGGGAATTGAAGCCTATCCGATCGGCCATGATTTGGGTACACCGAATGCACATGTTGCCATCATTGCGAAAAATGAGGAAGGGCACCGCTATCTTTGCGATTTGGGAGATCAGTGGCTCAATCCGGTGCTGGTAGATGCCGATAGCGAAGATTATACTGATGAGAGATTAACAGGCTTCTTTCCTGCGGCAGAGATACAAGTGCAATCGGCTGGAGATTTATTCACCGTTCTATACCATAGGCCAAACGGAAAGAGCAGCGAGCAAAGCTTTCATCTTGCCTCTATCCCAATCCATGAGTTTTGGCAAGCAGCCGAAATCTCGCAAAATACAATTAAGAAGAGGCCTTTATTGGAATGCAGAGTTCCCTATAAGCATGAAACCGCCCATTGGGAATTTTATGACTGGGAAAGCTTTCTGAGCACAACCGAAGGATTATTCAACGAGCCTGAAGCAGAATCTATAGAACAATGGTGTACTAGAATCCACCAGAAAACGGGTTATGACACAAAGTTCCTCTCCGAGGCATTGAACATATACAAAAAAATGTGAAAACCGCCTACTGCAGGCGGTTTGGGTGTTATTATGCCTTGTCCCGATCTGACTGCAAATTTCGCAAAAGCTCAAAGATTTGCCCTCTGTGATGCGCCTCATGCTCGACCAAATGATAAATAACCCATTCCGGAGTTACGTCATAGGCTTCAAGCTGCCTTGGGGTTCTCCAGTCCGTTATGTCCATGCCTTTAAAATGAAAGAGCAGCCTGTCGCGGACCGCTTGCAGACGGTGAAGATGCTGTTCCATGGTATGGCCTTCAACATGGACCAGAGAACCGTTCTCCAACCTGTCATCCTGCAGAAAAAGAGTACGGATTTCCGGTTCATATTCGCTGGCTTCAAGCACCTCGATATACAGCCAATCCGCCTCAATAAGCGCAATATGATATAGCAGCGACCCGATGCTGTGCCGTCCTTCCAATTGCCGATCCAGCAGATCAGGGCTTATGCCATTCAACTTTTCCAAAATGGTTCTGCGCACGTCCTCCAGACACCAAAGCCATCTCCCGATTTCGGGCTCATAGCCAGGCAGGGCTGTCATCTGTAGTGATTTTTTGACCACACCATCACTCTCCTTTGCTTTCAATATTCTAGATGGGGGATGCTTTTCCTCTTGCTTGACTTGACCAGAGACCCAAAGCATATTTTCCAGAGCGCAGGGTCAAGCTGTATTTTCACAAAAAAGGGAAGAGTCCTGAACAATTTATGAAACCTTTTGTACCAGGCTGTCCTGGCGGCCAAACTTCAACTACAATGATAGTATCCGGCAGGTTCTGAACAAAGACTGCTCAAACGCACAGAAAGGGGAATTCCATGAAGTACGTTAATGGAGAAGCGTCTGTCATTCTTACAGCAGCACAACAGGAAACCGGGCCAACAGAGTCCGGAACCACAACGGAGCAGACAACGGACTATGTATATCATGAGCCGGAAAGAACTTATATGGGCCTGATCATTGGCATTATCCTGATCCTCGTTATTGTAGGGGCCCGCATCGCGTTCTCGGTCTGGGCCAAAAAAAATAAATAATCCGAATTGCCTCCTTCCTCTTCAAATTCCGATATTATTCGTAATTTCTACGCCTTTTCGGTATAATGAAAAGTATCGGTTGAACTTGAGGAAGGTGAATGATTGTGGAACCCGAACTGAGAAACGAGGAAGATTGGAATAACGACTGCCATCAGCCCAGGGAAGTTCTTGATGGCATAAAAAATAAACTGGTTGATTTACAAACGGCTGCTGATATGGCCGAAATCTTCAAAGCGCTGGGCGATCCGACCCGGATCAGGCTGATCTACGCCCTGATTGAGCGGGAGCTGTGTGTGCATGATCTGTGTGTACTGCTGGATATGGGGCAGTCCGCCGTCTCGCACCAGCTTCGCTATTTGCGCAATTTACGCATCGTCAAACGCCGGAAGGTGGGAAAAACGGTGTTCTACTCACTTGACGATACCCATGTAGAGCAAATTTTTCTGCAAACCCATCAGCATATTACCCATCAGTAAAAAAACACAGCATCAATCGGTGCATATTGGCTCCGGGTTGACGCTGTGTTTCGTTTTTTCAGGCAAATTTTACGCTAATTCCTTCGTTCGCAGCACCCTCATGGCATTCAGCACGGCCAGCAGCGTAACCCCGACATCGGAGAATACGGCCTCCCACATCGTAGCAATGCCGAAGGCTCCCAGCAGGAGAAATACGGCTTTGACCCCCAGGGCAAACAAAATATTCTGCCATACAATGCGGCGTGTGCGTCTGGCGATATGGATCGCGGATAACAGCTTGGAAGGCTCGTCGGTCATAATAACGATGTCCGCAGCCTCAATCGCCGCATCCGAGCCCAGACCGCCCATGGCAATCCCGACATCGGCCCGCGCAAGTACGGGAGTATCATTCATGCCGTCACCGATAAAGGCAATTTTGTCCCTGCGTGCTTTTTGCCGGTCCAGCTTCTCAATCTCCTCTACCTTATGCTGCGGCAGGAGCTCGGCGTGCACTTCGTCCAGACCAAGCTTCCGGCCTACGGCCTCACCAACAGCTTTCGCATCACCGGTAAGCATGATCGTCTTTTTCATGCCCAGCTCTTTCAAGGAGCGGATGGTCTGTTCCGCATCCTCCTTAATCTCGTCCGCAATGACGATATACCCCGCATAGCTCCCATCGATAGCTACGTGCACGACCGTTCCCGGTTCTTCAGGTGTCTCGAAAGGAATCTGCTCCCGGTTCATGAGCTTGGCATTGCCGGCCAGAATCTGTTTTCCTTCAAACCGCACCTGAATGCCGTGGCCCGCGATTTCGTTATATTCCTGAACATCAGCCGCCTGCAGCTCTTGCCCGTAAGCTGCGCGAATGGATTCGGCAATCGGGTGATTGGAATGGAGCTCGGCATAAGCAGCGCTGCGGAGCAGCTCCTCCCGGGTTGCCCCGTTAGCTGGATAAATCCCGGTCACGGTAAAGGCCCCTTTCGTAAGGGTGCCTGTTTTATCGAATACGACATATTTTACATCATTCAGGGCTTCAAGATAGTTGCTGCCCTTCACGAGCACACCTTGCCTGGAGGCCGCCCCGATCCCGCCGAAAAATCCGAGCGGAATGGACACCACCAACGCGCAAGGGCAGGAAATAACGAGAAACACCAGAGCACGGTAGACCCATTCGGAAAACGTGGCACCACTGATCAGCAATGGCGGCACGACGGCCAGCAGGGTGGCGACAATGACGACAACCGGCGTATAATAGCGTGCGAATTTCGTAATAAACTGCTCCGTCGGCGCCTTCTTGCTGCTTGCATTTTGTACCAGCTCCAAAATTTTGGAAACGGTGGATTCACCGTAGCTTTTAGCAACTTCAACGGTCAATACTCCGTTTTTGTTAACAAAGCCGCTTAATACCTCATCCCCGGGCTCGACCTCGCGCGGCACGGATTCGCCTGTTAAAGCCGAGGTGTCCATGGCGGTTCTGCCCTCCAGCACTTTGCCGTCGAGCGGGACCCGCTCGCCAGGCTTCACTATGATGAGATCACCGACACGAACCTCTTCCGGGGCCACCCGCTTCGTCTCAATTCCCATCTGCAGGTTGGCATAATCAGGCCGGATATCCATCAGGCTGCTGATGGACTTGCGCGACCGGCTCACAGCTATGCTCTGGAACAGCTCACCTACCTGATAGAACAGCATGACGGCCACGCCTTCGGGATACTGCTGAATGGCAAAGGCGCCGATGGTGGCGATGGACATCAGAAAATGCTCGTCGAACACCTGACCTCTGAGGATATTTTTAACAGCTCTGAGGACAATGTCACCGCCAACAATAAGATAAGCGACGGCGAACAGCGCAAACTCCGCTACTCCCGTAACAGGTGACAATAACCCGACTCCTGTAAGAAGGGCACCTGCAATCAAGCGAATGATCATGCGTTTCGTATTGCCCGCCCCATGATCATGGCTGTGCCCGTGACTGTGGTCGTGAGCATGATCGTGGTTATGACCATTCTGTGCAGCCACATGGCTTATGGCCGCTTTCGCAGCAGCTCCGTTCCCCTTCTCCACGACCTGAATATGAGGCTCCAACTGATTCACTTTTTTCCTGGCTGCTGTGACGACATCCTGATCATGCGTTTTGTCCACTTCCATCGTAAGTGTCTTGCTTACAAAGTTAACAGAACAGTCCATAACCCCGTCCAGCTTCTTCACACCGTTCTCAATCTTCATGGCGCAATTCGCACAGTCCAGGCCTTCCAGTATAAGCTCCCGTTTCACCTTTTCAACCGCTGTACCCATGAGGCTCCTCCCCTTCCTGGCAGCCAAATAACTATATATGAATAATTGTTCATGTGTTTTGAATTTATTATATGTAGTGAAGGAGAGGATTGTCAATGCAGTATTCCCAATCTGTGCAAAGTGCATGACCGGATAGCAAAAGAGGACAAACCTGAAAATAACTTCAGGCTTGTCCTCTTTCATTTCGTCAACGCGCTTCGCTCACCATTTGGGCATAGCTTGTCTGGCTGATGACGCGGCGGGCAGTTACATATCTGTTCTGATAATAAGACTCCGACAGGCTGCTGACAGTAACACCCTGGCTGCTTGAGGAATGGGCAAACTGATTGTTCCCCAAATAGATGCCGGCATGGGAAATGCCGCGTCCGCTTGTGTTAAAAAACACCAGGTCTCCCGCCCGGAGATCTTCTTTGGCGACTGCTATACCTGCGTTAGCCTGCTGTTGGGAAGTGCGGGGCAAGTCCAAACTAAACTTGTTGAATATGTACAGAATAAAACCGGAACAATCGAATCCTGCAGTTGTGGTGCCCCCATATTTGTATGGAGTGCCTGCAACCTGACTAACATAGCTGTTGATTTGTGCTTCGCTGGCATGTGTAGTGGCAGCCCCGGATGTAAACAGTACGGCAGCTCCAAAAATCGACAATATCGCTTTTTTCAAAAAAATGTTCTCCCTTCAACGCCTACGGAGTTAGCTGAGGGTTAGGTAGAAGGTTCCCTTTACTCTTTTATGTACAAGAATAATTCACCCGGAATGGTTCCCCCGTTTTCAAACACAATGAAATTCGGCAAATATTAAAATTTTGTAACCTTAATCAGAGTAATATACCCGAATGCTCTTTGTCAATGGAAGAAATACCCTTATAGATCGAAGATAAAATGGCTATATATCACTAAAAAAAGAAGTCCATAAAAGTAACACAAAAGAAACAAAAATGTAAACACGTAATGCATAGTTAGCTGAATCGAGAAACATATTACACGCAGGTTGGAGGAAAACACCGTCAAGATGGCATGTAAAAAACCGGTCGTGGCAGTTCCTTCAACCGGTTGAATGCTTCCATATTATTATCGGAGTCGGACTTCTTTCGGAGGCGTGTTAATCTTATGTTAATATAGATTTAACAAGCGACGGGAGTTGATCTTGATGAAAAGATATCCCCTTTGGTACAACGTAATTGTAGGAGCTGTACTGATCGCACTGATCTGCGCACTATTTTTTGTGGAATATAACATAACACCCTATGCCTTGTTCGTCCTGTTTATAGCCATGGCTTCCCGGGATTGGAAGACCGACCGCCGCTACTCCATTTTGTATCTTGTTTTGGCGGGGGTATACATTATTTTGATGCTGTAGCCTTTTGAACCTGTTGGCGCTCCGTAAAATAATAGATCAGTGCCATGGCTGGCAGGGCAATGCCTATGACGGACGCCGCCTTCCAGCCCCCCAGGTCATAAGCCCATCCGCCCGCTGCAGAGCCCAGGGCTCCACCTGCAAAAAAGATAGCCATAAACAAGCCGTTCAACCGGCTGCGCACCTCGGCTCCAAGGGCAAAAATCGCACGCTGGCTGAGAACCAGATTAGCCGACACGCCCATGTCTAAAAGAATCGCAGAAAAGACTAATATGGTTACGGTAAGCACCGAACGGGTATGAACCATGAAAGGCAGAGCCAGTGAAATGATGACTGCAGCCAAAGCAAGCCCTGTTGCCGGCCGAATCCAACCCCGGTCCGCAAGACGGCCGGCAATCGGTGCCGCGATCGCGCCAGATACTCCCGCTAAGGCAAACAGTGCCACTTCCGTTTGCGAAAAATGAAATGCAGGCCCTGTCAGTAAGAGCGAAACCGTCGTCCAGAACAAGCTGAAGGTCCCAAATACAGCAGCATGATAAATGGCCCGGCGCCGCAGGATTGGCGTAGTTTTCAGCAGATGCCACATCGATCCGATGAGCCTGGAGTAAGATTCGTTTGTCACCGGCTTTCTGGCAGGAAGCGCCTTGGCCAGAACCAGAGCCAGCACAAGAATCAGTACGGCGGATAAGACGAATACAGAACGCCAGCCCAGCAGATCAGCGACCATGCTGGACAGCGGACGTGCAAGCATAATGCCGAGCAGCAAGCCGCTCATCACATTTCCCACGACACGCCCGCGGGTTTCGTCAGGGGCAAGATGGGCCGCATAAGGCACCAAAATCTGCGCTGCCACCGATCCGATCCCGATCATTGCGGCCGCAAGAAGAAACAGTGCGGCGCTTGGAGCCACCGCCAGGGTAAGCAGAGACAGTGTAGTGAGCAGCAGGGCACCTACAACCAACCTCCTGTTTTCAACAATATCCCCCAATGGGACGATAAATAGCAGGCCGATGCCGTAGCCAATCTGCGTCAGGGTAACGATCAAGCCCGCCGCTCCCGAAGATAGTCCGATGGACGAGCTGATTTCCCCGACCAAAGGCTGGGCATAATATAAATTAGCCACAATGATGCCGCACGAGATGGCCAGAAAAAGTGTCAGCCACGTCGGAACGGTTTTCACAACCGATTGATTTCCTATTGAACTCATAAAAAGGGCCCCTTTACATTTTGATTTCATTTTACAGGAATGAATGTTCCAGAAAACTCAAAAAAATTTAGCTACAGCATTTCAATTACCGCAGCTATCATGTCTTCGGCCGCTCGCCTGTCACTTGTGGATCTGGCCACAACGTTGATGCCGTGATTCAGGTGAAGCAGTAGGGACGCAAGCACTTTGATATCCTTGTCAGGGCTGATTTCGCCGCTCTGCTGGCCTTTTTGCAAAAGCTCATAAAACAATCGTTCGAGCTCATTCAGACTTTCCCGCGTCAATTGATGAAACTCTTCGTGCGGAGAATCCACAGAAACGATCGTGTTTGTAACCAGACAGCCTTTAGGATAGGTTTCGTCATATGCGCCTGCAATATGCAGGTCAAAATACTGGCGGACTCCCTCTTTTACAGATGTGGCTTGCCGCAGAAGGGTCCGCTTTTTCTCCCAAACCTTCTTATAATACTTAAAGGCCTGCACATAAAGCGTTTCTTTGTCCACAAACGTTTCATACATGCTCGATCTGCTGATGCCCATCGCTTTGACCAAATCGGGTATGCTCGTCGCTTCATAGCCCTTTTCCCAGAAAACGAGCATCGCTTTATGCAGCACCTGTTCATAGTCAAATTCTTTGGTGCGTCCCATGATCATCCCTTCCTTCTCTTCGCTAACAACAGTATACATTTTCCGAAATGATCAGTCCAGTATTTTTTTCAGAAAATGGACGAGGGCTGTCAGCCGCTCTGCTAATGCGTGCTTATCCCTACCTATAAAAATGACATTAAGAAAGAACAGGGGCAAGCTTATCCCTGTTCTTTGGAGACCCATGCTCGCTAATTGGCTGAGTTATGCTGCCACTTGAAGAACAGCGGAGCATATCGAATGGCTTCCTTATCCTTCATTAAATTATTGGACGTGGTTAACTCCTCCGGTATACCATCTTATCTTGAAAAGAAATAGCTTTTCCCCTCTTCCGCTCTAATATCGAGGGGAGCAAGCCCCGGTGCCTCTATCCGGCAGCAGGGTCCGTCCGCCGTACACTCAACGACCACCTCCGTAACGAGAGACCCCGACCATTTGAAGCTGATTGTGAACCCTCCCCGCGCGCGAAGCCCTTTGACTTCTCCTTCGCTCCACTTCCGGGGCAGGGCGGGAAGCAGCCGGATCACGCCGGTGTGGCTTTGCAGCAGCATCTCGGCAATACCCGCAGCACCTCCGAAATTGCCGTCAATCTGAAACGGCGGATGGTTATCGAACAGGTTGGGCAGAGTGGAGTGATCAAGCAGTGCCATTACATTTTCATACGCCTTCTCCCCATCCTGCAGCCGTGCCCAGAAATTAATAATCCAGGCCCGGCTCCAGCCGGTATGTCCGCCGCCACTGGCCAATCTCCGTTCCAGCGTCACACGGGCGGCTGCCGTCAGCTCCGGGGAAGGCTTGGTTGTAAAGGCGTCGCCGGGATAGAGAGCAAATAAATGCGAGATATGGCGATGTCCCGGCTCAGCCTCCTCATAATCCTCCATCCACTCCTGGATTTGGCCGTGCCTGCCGATTTTCGGCTTGGGCAGACGCTCCAAAGCCCCGACCAGCTCTGCGCTGAACTCCTGATCTCTCCCCAGAATTTCCGCGCTTTGGATACAGGCCGTGAACAAGGCATCCATAATCTGAAAATCCATGGAGGCCCCGGCACAGAGAACTCCCGTCTCCCCACCAGGCAGAATATAGCGGTTCTCAGGTGAGACGGACGGGCAGGTGATCAGCCGGCCTCCCTGATCCGCAATCAGATAATCCAGCAGGAACACCGCAGCCTCCTTCATCGTATCGTAAGCCTGCTCAAGGAAACGCTTGTCCTGACCGAAGCGGTAATGCTCCCACAGATGCAGGCACAGCCAGGCCGCTCCCATGGGCCAAAAGGATGCAGGCAGATAGGTGTCCTGGGGGGCGGTATCTGCCCATATATCCGTGTTGTGGTGGGCAGTAAATCCCCGGCAGTCGTACATGACCCTGGCCGTAACCCTTCCCGGCTCTCTCATCCGCTCGATCAACTCAAACAAAGGCTCATGGCATTCGGCCAGATTGCAGAGCTCGGCAGGCCAGTAGTTCATCTGGGTGTTAATATTGATTGTGAATTTACTGTCCCACGGAGGAAGAAAGCTGTCATTCCAGATTCCCTGCAAATTGGCAGGCAGTGATCCCGGACGGCTGCAAGAAAGCAGCAAATATCTGCCGTAATGGAAATAGAGAGCAACCAGCCCATGATCCTCTTCGCCCTGGCGGACAAGCTCCAGTCGAACGTCTGTAGGAAGATGACCCTTATCCGGGTTCGCCGGCAGTGTCAGATTGACCCGTCCGTACAGGCTTCGGTAATCGGAGACATGCCGTTCCAGCAGTTCGGAGTAAAGCAGACCGGTCAATCCGCTCAAATGCTGTTTACAATACTGCTCGGGGTCCTCATATCGGAACGTGGTTCCTGCAGCAAGCAGCAGGGTAACTGAGTCGGCTCCTTCCACCAGCAGATGCTCGCCGATGGTCCGGCTGCTCCCGCCTTCGCAGACCGCCTTCAGAACGGCGCAAAATGCGCTTCCGTCCTGTCCGCCGCATTCTCCTTTCATTACAAGTCCGCTCTGCTCCCATTTCTCCGTCTTCTCCAGATATCTCCACTGCTCACGATCAAACCGGGCTTTCAATGAGACTGCCCGCTTCTTGTCCGCCGTAAGACGAATGACGATGGCCTGGTCAGGATAGCTTGCGAAAATTTCCCTCGTATATGTCACTTCCCCTATGCGATAACGGATTTTGCACACGCCCTGCTCCAGATCAAGTTCACGGACGTATCCGGTGCAGGGCTGGTCATGCTCCCTGAAGGTCAGCAACAGATCGCCCAGCGGCAAATAATGCCGCTGGCATTCCGGCAGTCCCGGCAGCGTCAGGGAAGCCAGCTCCTCCGCCTCCCGCAGCCGTCCTTGCATAATCATGTCACGCAGCTGCGGCAAATGGGGAAGCGCATCACGGTTGTTGCGGTCACGCGGCCCTCCGTACCATACCGTATCTTCGTTCAACTGGAGCTTTTCAACGTCCGTGCCTCCGAAAATCATTGCCCCCAGTCGCCCGTTGCCCACCGGCAGCGCCTCATTCCATTCCGCCGCCGGCCGGTTGTACCACAATCGGTGCGTCTGTTCCATACCCACCAAACCTCTCCTCTCCAATTAGAATCTCTTTTTACATGCCCGTAAAACGTCTTAGTATTGCCGCCGAAGAATCGGGAGAATTCCCCCACGCTCACATTCGGGTAGCGCTTTCAAAAAACGGTCCAGTAATGCTGGTTGAGCGTTCATACCCTTATTGTACAACCCAAAATATGTTAATGTAATAGCTTTATCCATAGTTTTTATAATTTATTTTTAGACTTCGCTAATATGGAATACAAAGTGCATGAAGCGTTTTTGCATCATGCACTTTTTCAAAGAAAATATGTAATTGTATTATAGAAAAGCCGGTGGCTTGAATTCTACTACGTATTCGTCGTTTTTTACGATAAAAATACTGTTCTGCTCCAGAATCAGTCTATAGCAATGAGCGCTGTGGGCCGTTTGCTTCACAGTATAGCTCCAGGTTCCGCTAACCTTCTGCAAGATTCTCCACAGAATCTCATCCACCAGTTCAGCCTTCAGTATGGGATTATTCCGGTTGACCTGGCAGCGGATCAGCAAATTCAGATTATTCCGGTTTAGAACTTGAGACTCAAGCGGCCCGTATCGCTCGGACAGGATGGCGCTCAGGTTCTCGTTAATCTCACCGCCGCTTCCTTCGGCTATTCGCAAATGCTCCTCTAAAAGCTGCTGGTGAAACTCCATATCCAGTTGACCAATTTCCTTTTTCTGAGCAAACACGGCAGATAGTTTCCTTTCTCTTCGTATCAGAGTACCAGATAAATACATGGCATATAAGTGCTGATTAATTATCAGACGAACAAAGCGGTGAAATAGTTCCACTCTTCCTGAATTTTCAATAAACAAACGGATGATAAAAAGGTGAGGGCCATCGCTTTTCGCAAGCAATGGCCCTCACCTGTTTTCCGTTTTGCTTCAAGAGTTTTCTCGATAAAACCTGTCGTAACTCGTGGGAAGGTTTTATGAAAAATAATCCCCTTCTTCGAGATCAGCGATCAGTCCGGGCTGCATCGGTTTCCAGCCCAGAAGCTCCCGTGTTGCCAGACTCCCCTGCGCAGTGTTGAACGCGCCTGCGATGTCGAATGCCGCAATGGGGCCAAGAAAGCCGAAATGGGCGGCAGCTTCTTCAGGTGTGATGCTGGCCGTTGGCACGTTCAATTGCCGCCCGATGACCTCGGCGATCTCGCGGAACGGAATGCCTACTTCACCGACGCCAAGCAGCCG
>NZ_JBHHMI010000032.1:0-51585 GCF_042136365.1 Paenibacillus enshidis
CACGAACCAAATGGCTTCGCGGATCGGTTTTACGATGTAAAACCTACTCACTCGTTGTTCAGTTTTCAAAGATCAAATTCTTGATTCACCGCTGATTCATCATCTTTCAGCAACTCTTATAATATATCACGTTTAATCATCAATTGCAACACTTTTTTTTGAAATTTTCTGAGTTACCCGTGTATATCAAGTTACGCACTATTTTAGCGGCAAGAATTAATATATCACATTACGCTACAAGAAAGCAAGCTTCAAGAAATAATTTCTTCAATGTAAAGGTTGGTAAGCTGTACAAGGTTTATAATCTCTCCATCAATATTGACCATAGGGCGAGTGGGATGATCCCTGTCTGCAAATACAATTTCTCCTGACCGTTGATCATTCAGCCGAATTTTTGTCCCTATTCCAAGCTGAGTGGCTTTGCTAATGAAGGTTTGCACGATAGCCGGATCCAGCTTGCCGAATGCCTCGCTTTTGATCTCTTCCAGCACCAAATAGGGGGACTGCGCCTTACGATATGCCTTTTGCAATGTCATCGCATGGAAAATATCGGCCACGCTCACAATTCTGGCGTAAATATGCGTTTCCTGCCCCCTGATCTTCATCGGATAGCCGGACCCGTCTACTTTTTCGTGATGCTGAAGAGCAGCCAGACGCACACCTTCATTGATCCCTTTAACCTTTGTGAGCAATTCATACCCGTAAGTGGTATGCTTTCTCATTTCAGCAGCTTCCTCTGTTGTAAGAGCGGAAGGCTTGTGAAGTATATTGTGATCCACCCTTGCATTTCCAATGTCATGAAGCAGGCCTGCAAATGCTGCCGGTATCCAGTCTTTTTGCGGAAGCCCTGCCCATCGTGCAAGCAAATAGGAGGTGAGCGAGCACATGACCGCATTGTGGTACATATAATCCTCATCAGACATGGATCGTGGAGTGAACGTGATCACATTATATTTGTGTATGTAGTTAAACATCTCCTTTAAGCGAGTACGCAGCTCCAATACCGGCAGCTCTGCAACGAGAATTAGATGGAAGGCCTGCTTAACAAGCAGCAAAGTCTTATCGTATGCCTCATGAAATTTCCCCCATTCATTCTCTTCAGCCATAAAAGCAAATGGTGCAACGGTTATGTTCTTGACCTGCTGCTTCGCTGTTTGCATAATACTTTCCAGCGATTTATAGCCTTGGGCAATCTGGTCCACTTCAATTTCTATTTCTTTGATCAAAAATGCATGCAAAATCTCCAAATCGCGAGGAAGCAGAATCTGCCCCTTAGGAAGCAGAACACTCCCAAGCTCCGTATGAACATCACTTTTCAGTTTAAATCCGGGGACCACATCTTTAATGGATAGCATTGTCATTGTTGTCCAGAACCTCTCTATCGACTTTTAACGTGAACACCACTATTTAACAGCTTGAGTCAATTATATTACTTTTATCATAGCTCTGCACATCACTTCGTCTTTTTCTCATGGCTTAAGACCTATGGAATGATATGCTAAATCAAAAAAGGGATTCCCTTACGGAACCCCTTCCACTATCCACTTCTATTGCTGCTCTTCTGCTGAATCGTCACTGCTACTTTCAATCGGATCCTGAGCATCTGCTTCATTCTCCAATAGTTCATCCATCAGCTCTTCCGATTCTTCGCTCTTGTTGACGCGGCATACCGTTGCAACGGCATCCTCTTCACGAATATTGATCAGCTTAACACCCTGTGTATTCCGTCCCATGGTGGATATGCCCTCCATACTGGTACGGATGAGCGTGCCGCTGGCCGTGATGATCATAAGGTCTTCTTCCGTCTTAACAACCTTGAGTCCCACAACCGGTCCATTTTTCTCCGTGATGTTAATCGTTTTAATCCCTTTGCCGCCACGACTTTGAACACGGTATTCCGCAGCAGGTGTCCGCTTACCGTAGCCTCTAGTCGTTACGATCAGGATATCCAGCTTTTGATCCACGATATCCATACCAATGACCGTATCTTCTTCATCAAGGGTAATCCCCTTGACACCTGTAGCACTTCTTCCCATAGAACGAACATCGCTTTCCGGGAAGCGGATGGACATGCCGTTGGCGGTACCGATAACCATTTCCTGTTCTCCATCCGTCAGCTTCACTTCAATCAGCGTATCATCTTCACGAAGGTTGATTGCAATAAGCCCGCCTTTGCGAATATTTACATAATCAACAAGCGGCGTCTTCTTGATGAGACCTTGGCGTGTCGCGAAGAAGAGATACTTTCCATCCTCAAACTCCTCGACCGGAATGACCGCATTAACCGATTCACCCTGTTCAATCTGGATCAGATTGATGATCGGTGTTCCGCGTGCCGTCCGGCTCAGATCCGGAATCTCGTAAGCCTTAATCCGGTAAACCTTGCCTTTATCGGTAAAGAACATCAAATGATGGTGGGAGTTCGTTACAAACAGATGCTCTACAAAATCCTCCGTTTTGGTATCCATCCCCACAACGCCCCGACCGCCGCGTTTCTGGTTGCGATATGTCGTAACCGGCAGTCGCTTGATATAACCGGTGTGAGTAATGGTGATGACCACATCTTCACGCGGGATCAGATCCTCATCGAGGATGCTCTCTTCACCGACTGTAATCTCGGTACGGCGTTTATCAACGAAGCGTTCCTTTAGTTCATTCAGTTCTTCACTAATAATATTCAGGACAAGATGCTCATTTGCCAGAATTTCACGGTATTCCTGGATTTTCTGCAGCAGCTCGTTATACTCATTCTCGATCTTCTCGCGTTCCAAGCCTGTAAGGCGCTGCAGACGCATATCCAGAATCGCCTGTGCTTGCTCCTGACTGAGTGAGAAACGCTCAATCAATCCTTCACGCGCCGCATCGGTCGTTGGAGAGGAACGGATAAGGGCGATGACTTCATCCAGATTATCAAGTGCAATCCGTAGTCCTTCCAGGATATGGGCTCTGGCTTCTGCTTTTTTCAGATCAAATTCCGTCCGGCGACGAATCACTTCGATCTGATGCTGCAAATAATGATAAAGAACATCCCGCAAAGTCAGAATCTTCGGCTCATTGTTGACAATAGCCAGCATATTGATGCCGAACGTCGACTGCATCGCGGTGTGCTTGAACAGGTTATTCAATACCACATTAGGATTGACATCCCGGCGCAGCTCGATGACAACCCGCATACCGTTACGGTCGGACTCGTCGCGAAGATCTGTAATTCCTTCAATCCGCTTATCACGGACAAGCTCAGCAATTTTCTCGACCAAGCGTGCCTTATTTACCTGAAAAGGTAGTTCGTCCACAATAATCCGCGCTTTGCTGCCGATCTCCTCAATGGTGGTCTTCGCACGCATCGTAACAGAACCTCTGCCTGTCTGATAGGCCTGCCGGATCCCCGAACGTCCCAGGATATAACCTGCTGTCGGGAAATCGGGTCCTTGGATATAATCCATCAATTCCATGGATGTGATATCCGGGTTCTTGATCATGGCCTGAACCCCGTCAACGACTTCTCCCAGATTGTGCGGAGGAATATTCGTAGCCATACCAACCGCAATCCCGCCTACACCATTCACCAGCAGGTTGGGGAATCTGGCCGGCAATACAACCGGTTCACTCTCTTCGCCATCATAGTTAGGCATGAAATCGACCGTTTCTTTATTCAGGTCGCGCAGCATTTCCATTGCGATTTTGGAAAGGCGGGCTTCCGTATAACGCATCGCTGCCGCCATATCGCCGTCAATGGAGCCAAAGTTACCGTGCCCCTCAACCAGCATGTAGCGAAGGGAGAAGTCCTGTGCCATACGCACCATAGTCTCATATACCGGCGAGTCACCATGGGGATGATACTTACCGATCACTTCACCGACAATTCTTGCTGACTTTTTAAAAGGTTTATCCGGAGACATACCAAGCTCGGACATCGCATACAGGATACGACGGTGAACCGGCTTTAATCCGTCCCGCACATCCGGCAGGGCACGGCTGACAATAATACTCATCGCGTAATCCATAAACGATTCACGCATTTCAGTACCGATGTCCCTGTTCACGATCTGCGGGTTATTTTTTTCCGCCATGCTGGACCTCCTCTTTCTTATACCACTCTGCACTAATCTATTGTGAAAAGCCTGCAAGGCTCAAAACGCCGTCCAAACGCTATACTACATCCTTATAATTATAATATTTTCACAATCAGATCACAATTAAACGTATGTTAAAAACTCAACCTTCGCAGCATGAAGTCGGCAAACAAACCAGATATAACTGGGTGAAAATACCTCACAAAACAATTCATACTAATATTAAAGTTGATTTTTTACTCTGCGAAAGTTGAGTTAAAAAGCGACCGCACAGGAAATTAAGAAAAACGTCTGGGGATTCGCCCTGCCTTTTCCCCCTACTCAACATACAAATAATATATACGGCTCATTCGCCCGCCATTTTCACAATTCCATCTGGAAATACCGGAGATTATCAGGGTATGAACACATGAAAAAAAACAGAAGTTGTTTTATTATGCAATAAACACAAAAAAACGCCGTATTTCTTTATTATATCACTGTTTTACTGGCTTGTCCTTTAGTTTGCCTGTTTTTGGAAATCCAATCTTTGTTGTCTGTTTTATGCTTCTGTAGTTTACATGAAAGGATGATGATCCTTGTCCATCCAACGGGTCTCCAGTAAATGGGCGAAAACAATCGCCATGCTGCGCAATCCCAAACTAATCCCTTATATTCCTGATACCAGATTATACAGCCGTGAGAGCCTGGAGGAAATGCTGAAAGCTTATAAGGTTGTTTATGTTAAGCCTGACTCAGGTACTTACGGATTGGGCGTGATGAGAGCTGAGGTTCCTCTGGAAATCGTCTTTCCCCCGGGAAATCTTTCTTCCATTCCTGACGGTCCTTACAGTCTCCGCTTTGGAACCAGCCGCAGCATTTACCAAACGCTGGGGGATCTGCATGAAGCGATCATGTCACAAATCGCCCGCCGCACGTATATTATTCAGCGTGGAATCCAATTGCTGAACTATCAGGGCCGGCCATTTGATCTACGCATCCTGACTCAAAAAAATTTGCAGGACCAATGGGAAACTACCGGCTTTATAGGGCGCGTGGCGGCCGCAGGAAAGGTGATTACAAATTATCATAGCGGCGGCAGCATAGCCGAGTTCCAAACGCTGCTGTCCGGCCACTCTGAACGTCAGGAGACCGCACGGCTGGAACGAAAGCTTGCATGGCTGGGAGAGAGGGCCGGCCGGCAGTTGGAAAGAAGCTTCCCCCGCCTAAAGGAGATCGGTTTGGATATCGCTGTAGACGAAAAGTTGCGGCCCTGGATTCTGGAAATCAACACCCTTCCTTCTCTTTACGTATTCGGCAAGCTTTCCGACAAAAATATTTACAAGCGGATACGAAAGTATGCCATTGCCTACGGCCGTATTCCCTCAAGCGCAGCCTCTGTCCCCACGAAAAAGTCCTCAACCCGAACAAAGAACAGACCTGCAACAATTTTTAAGAAAAAATCCTCGTCATAGCTCTGTGAAAAAGGCGCCCGAAGGCGCCTTTTTCACAGCCAGGTACTCAACCCGGCGATTTTTTAAAATTAAATATCCAAATTTCTAACGTATTTGGCGTGCTCCTGAATAAAGTTACGGCGTGGTTCAACATTGTCGCCCATTAGCGTATCAAAGAGCGAATCTGCCAGCATAGCGTCTCCAATGGACACCTGAAGCATCGTCCGGCTTTCCGGATCCATCGTAGTCTCCCACAGCTGGGTCGCATTCATCTCGCCGAGACCCTTATAACGTTGTACGTTAAGCTTTACATTCTCGCCGAATTCACGAATAATCTCATCACGCTCAGCCTCGGAGTTGGCGTAACGCACCACTTTGTTCCGTTCAATTTTAAACAGTGGCGGCTGAGCGATATATACATAACCCGCATCAATGATCTGGCGCATATACCGGTAAAAGAACGTGAGCAGCAGTGTACGGATATGGGCTCCGTCGACATCGGCATCCGTCATGATAATAACCTTGTGATAACGCGCCTTGGAAATATCGAAATCTTCTCCAATTCCTGTTCCCATTGCTGTCACCATGGCGCGAATCTCTTCACTGGACAAAATCCGGTCAAGACGCGCCTTCTCCACGTTCAGGATTTTACCGCGAATCGGCAAAATCGCCTGGAAGTGCCGGTCACGGCCCTGTTTGGCCGATCCGCCGGCTGAGTCCCCTTCGACGATGTACAATTCGCTGATGGAAGCGTCCTTGGAGGAGCAATCGGCCAGCTTACCCGGCAGGGAGCTGATCTCCAGCGCGCTTTTGCGGCGGGTCAATTCACGGGCCTTGCGGGCGGCTTCCCGCGCACGGGCGGCCTGCATCGCTTTATCCACAATGCGGCGGGACACGGAAGGATTTTCATCCAGAAACTCCTGCAGCTTCTCTGCAAAGAGGGATTCCACAATCCCGCGCACCTCGCTGTTGCCGAGCTTCGTTTTCGTCTGCCCTTCAAATTGCGGCTCCGGAATTTTGACGGAAATGATCGCCGTCAGACCTTCACGCACATCGTCACCGGTCAGGTTCGCATTGTTGTCTTTAATCATCCCCGCCTTGCGGGCATAGTCGTTGATAATCCGCGTCAAGGCGCTCTTGAAGCCGGATTCATGCGTCCCGCCCTCATGTGTGTTGATATTGTTGGCAAACGAATAGATATTCTCTGTATAGCTGTCATTGTACTGCAGCGCCACTTCCACCTGAATAGCGTCCCGTGATCCTTCTACATAGATCGGGTTTTCATGCAGCGCTTCCCTCTTTTCATTGAGGAACTCAACATATTGGCTGATTCCGCCCTCGTAATGAAAAGAAGCGCTATCTCCGGTTCTTTCATCCTTCAGGCTAATAGAAATTCCCTTGTTCAGGAAAGCCAGCTCGCGAATCCGGGTAAGCAGCGTATCATAGTCATAAACCGTGGTTTCTGTGAAAATTTCGTGGTCCGGGAAAAAACGGGTTTCGGTCCCGGTTTCCTCCGTCTCACCGATCACTCTTACATCATACTGAGGCGCGCCCCGGTGGTACTCCTGCTGATAAATATGTCCGTCCCGTTTAACGGTGACGAGCACCTTGCTGGAAAGGGCGTTAACAACGGATACACCTACCCCGTGCAGACCGCCTGATACTTTATAGCCCCCGCCCCCGAATTTGCCTCCGGCGTGCAGGACGGTCATTACAACCTCCAGGGCGGATTTTTTCATTTTGGCATGTTCACTGACTGGAATGCCCCGCCCGTTATCGATGACGGTAACGCTGTTATCTTCATGAACGATCACCTGAATAGTATCGCAGTATCCGGCCAAAGCTTCATCGATGCTATTGTCCACTACTTCCCACACCAGATGATGGAGCCCTTTAACGCTGGTCGAACCGATATACATGCCGGGCCGTTTGCGTACAGCCTCCAGCCCTTCAAGTACCTGAATCTCGCCCGCATCATAAGTTGGTTGATTCATAGACATGCCTTTCACCTACTTCTATAGATTCAATAGCTAACAATTGCGTTAAATGCAAGTTACGGAAATATATATGCTCAAGCAAGGTCGATAAATACATTTGCCCTTTTTTTCAGCGTGTTGGAAGAAATCGGGGAATAATAGACCGTGCTTTTGGTGACAACAATGGATTTGGCTTCTTCCTCGCTGATCATTTCAATATGCTTCTGCTTCTGGGCATGATTAACGTATTGTTTGGAGATTTTGGAGGATTTCTCAATAGAAATGTCAAAAATGGCAACAAGCTCGGAGGACCGTATAATTTTATCTCCGCCAAGATGAATATACATATACCGTTGTTCACTCCTTAAAATTCCACATGTCCGGCATGAACATGATAGATGCTGGCTTCCTTCAGCCGTCCGGTATTCAGACTTTCAATCCCGGTTGCGGTTATAAAAGTCTGGACTTTGCTCTGGAAGGTTTCTATGAGCTGTGTCTGCCTGTATGGATCCAGTTCGGAGAGAACGTCATCGAGCAGCAGTACAGGGTACTCGCCAATCTCCTCATGAATCAGTTCAATTTCGGCCAGCTTTAGAGATAGAGCCGTCGTTCGCTGTTGCCCCTGTGAACCGTAAGTATGCACTTCTTTCCCGTTAATGGCAAACGCCAAATCATCACGGTGAGGACCGGCAAGCGTCATGCCACGCCTGATTTCCTGATCTCTCATTTGTGATAACTTTAACATAAATCGGTCTAATAAAACAGCTTCATCTTCTTCCTCCGGCTCGCCGAAGGAAGAAACATAGCCTAATTTGAGCCCTTCACCGCCTCCGGTAATGCCCTGGTGGATCGCTTCAGCCCATTTTTGCAATTTCTTTATGAATTGTTTCCTTTTTTTCACAATCTTAACACCATGCTCAACCAGCTGCTCATTCCAGATATCCAGCATGACCTGAATCGATACAGGATCCTTGCCCCAAGCCTGCTTAAGCAGGTTGTTGCGCTGAAGCAGCACTTTTTGATACTGCTGCAAATGATAAAGATAACCAGGCGCTACCTGACCGATCTCCATGTCAAGAAACCGGCGGCGGACCCCCGGCGTTCCTTTTACGATTTCAAGATCCTCCGGCGCAAACATGACAACATTCAACGAACCTACAAAATCGCTGAGCTTCCGCTGCTCCAGACCGTTGATTTTTGCTCTTTTGCCCTGCGGGGATATGGCCAGTTCAAGCCTGACATCTCCATACTTCTTGCTGACAGAGGACGATAAATAGGCAGAGGAGCCGTCAAAAGAGATCAGCTCCTTGTCCTTTGCCGTACGATGGCTTTTGGTGAGTGCCAGTACGTAGATCGCTTCAACCAGATTGGTCTTGCCCTGCGCGTTCTGTCCAATCAGCAGATTCACTGGTCCGAACGAATTCAGTTCCAGCTGTGAGTAATTGCGGTAATGCTGCAAGTGGATGTTGTTCACAAACACGCTTGGTCCCCCTCATTCTATGACCTGGCGGAGGATTCTGCAGCCCTGCGGAGGCCGTCAGGAGCCGGCTGTCACCTCAAAGCTGCCTTCTCCATCTACCTCAACGGTATCCCCCGGATACAGCTTGCGGCCGCGGCGTTCTTCGCTCTCACCGTTGACGCGGACGGCTCCCTCCTGCAGCAGGGCTTTGGCCATGCCGCCTGTCGGTACACAATCGGCCAATTTCAGAAATTGATCGAGTTTAATAAATTCACTTTGGATGGATATCCGTTTCACGGTATATCGTTCCTTTCTTTTTTGACAGGCAAATTATCCACATGTGAATAATTTGCCCGTGATGTCAGCTCAGCCCGCTGCTGTTGATAATTTTAACCTATTGTCGGTTAAGGATATATGGGATTAGTTGGTGGTGCGGTAAGGCAGAATGATGTACAGCGCATTGCTGTCGTCTACCGGCTTCAAAATAATAGGACTCATAATGCCGGTAAAAGCAATCATGAGCTGCTCGCTATCCACGATTTTGAGCACATCCAGCATGTATTTGGAGTTGAAGGAAATTTTGAGCGGCTCGCCTTCAAATTTGGATACACCCAGCTCCTCGCGTACTTTCCCGAGCTCCGATGAGCTGGAGGAAATTTCAAGCCCCCCGTTTTCCATAGACTGCATTTTTACAATATTTGTTTTCTCCTCACGGGAGAGAAGATATGCCCGGTCAATGGACTCGCTCAAACTTTTTGTATCCACCACCAGTTCTGTTTTGTAAGAGGTCGGAATAATTCTAGAAGTATCAGGATATGTTCCGTCCAAAATGCGCGAGTAGAACAGGACGCGATCGATTTTGAACAGCACCTGGTTATCCGCTACCACGATATCAACCAGCGTATTCTGGTCAGGTATGATTTTGCTGAGTTCATTCAGCGTTTTACCCGCAATGACGACGTTGCTGAAGCGAAGCCCTTCGGCTGTTTCCAGATGTGCGCTGCGTGTAGCCAGCCGGTGGCGGTCCGTAGCGACAAACTTCAGCTCATTATCCGCAAGATTCCACAGCACGCCTGTAAGAATCGGAGTGGTCTCGTGGGTGGAAATGGAGAATACCGTCTGTTTGATCATATTTTTGAGCAGATCGCCAGGGATGGACAGCACCTGGTTCTCCTCAATGCTCGGCAAAACCGGAAACTCTTCCGGGTCCAGGCCGACCATCTGAATTTCAGTGGCTCCGGAGGAGATGAATGTCTGGAACTGGTCGCGTACCTCCATCTGCACCTCTTGCGAAGGGAGCTTTTTAATAATTTCCACAAAAAACTTGGCCGGCAGCACAACACTTCCCGGTTGATCCACCTGCACGATGGTTCGCTCCCCATCTTCGATCGGGATAAAGGATTGAATGGAGATGTCGGTATCGCTGGCGGTCAGCGTCAGTCCCTGATAGTTAACGTCCAGTTTGATGCCGCTCAGGATCGGGATCGTTGTCCGGCTGGAGATCGCTTTGGATACATGTTGAATGGCTTCGTTCAAAAATTGCTTTAAAATACTGATTTTCATAAGGTCCTCCTACAAGGGAATTGGCAAAAAGAAGGCTGCCTGCTGCGTGATCCGTGGTTGTTCTTTTATTCGGCGAAGCCGGTTCTTTTATGATGTATTCTTAATAAAAAATAGTAGTAATAGTAATAGGCGGCCTGAATATGTGGATAAGTAGGTATAAAGGCAACAAATGAAGCCTATCCACATGTGTATAGATTGTGCATAGGCTTTGAACTTGTTCACGATGTATTTTTGATTTTCTCTGTAATATTGTTAATAACTTTATACAGCTCCTGGTCGGCTTGAATCGATTTGGAGATTTTCTCATGCGCATGAATCACGGTCGTATGGTCGCGTCCGCCAAAAGCTTCTCCGATCTTGGGCAGCGAGTAGTCCGTCAGCTCACGTGACAGATACATAGCGATTTGCCGCGGAAAAGCGACCGCTTTGGTGCGCTTGCGTGCTTTAAAGTCTTCGAGCCGCAAATTATAATACTCGCCGACATGCTGCTGAATATCCTGGATCGTAATCATTTTCGGACGGCTGGAAGGAATAATGTCCTTGAGCGCTTCCGCAGCCAGATGGGTCGTTACATCCTGATTCGTAAGGGAAGAGTAAGCAACGACGCGGATCAACGCACCCTCGAGCTCGCGGATATTCGTGTCGATCTGGTTGGCGATATAAACCATCGCTTCATTCGGGATGTCCAGCTTCTCGGCCTTCGCCTTTTTACGCAAAATGGCAATCCGGGTTTCCAAATCCGGCGGTTGAATGTCCGTGATCAAGCCCCACTCGAAGCGGGAACGCAGACGCTCCTCCAGTGTCGGAATTTCCTTGGGAGGACGGTCGCTTGAAATAATGATCTGCTTGCGTTCTTCATGCAGCGCATTGAAGGTATGGAAAAATTCCTCTTGTGTTGATTCCTTGCCAGCCAGGAACTGAATATCGTCAATGAGCAAAATATCAATGTTCCGGTATTTGTTGCGGAAGCTTTCACCACGGTTATCCCGGATGGCATTGATAAATTCATTAGTAAATTTCTCGGAGGACAAGTACACGACCTTGCTGGCCGGGCTATGTTCCAGAATGTAATGGCCGATGGCATGCATCAGATGCGTCTTGCCCAGACCTACGCCGCCGTACAGGAACAGCGGATTATAGGCTTTGGCCGGCGCTTCGGCGACGGCCAGGGAAGCCGCATGGGCAAATCGGTTGCCGGATCCGATGACAAAGGTATCAAACGTATATTTCGGATTCAGCATATGAGAGACTGCTTCTTCCCGGACGACAGGCTGCTGCTGCGGGAGATGTTGGGGATCAGGTTCGGCAGGCTTGTTCTCCTCAATCACAAACTTGACGTCCACCTGATTCCCGAGCAGTTCATAGACGGTGGAGGCGACCAGCTTTGTATAGCGGCTCTCCAGCCATTCAACGGCAAAGGTTGTCGGTGCGGAAATCACAATGGAGTGATCATTCAGCTTCATGACCTTGGTCGCCTTAAACCAGGTATCAAAGCTTGGTTTGCTCAGTTTGGCTTGTATAATGGATAAAATTTGCTGCCATAATTCGGAAGTATGGCTCTCCACAGACTGTCACTCCTTTTAAATCCTCCAAATGTGGCTTAAGCCATAAGCACATAAAAAGCCCATCCGCTTCGGCGACAAAAACGGCACAAAACGAGGGGAAACGCAGCACAAATCATCCCGAAATCAGCACAAGTCGGAAGTTTTGCCTGTCCAGTGCAGGCATGACGGGCTTGGTGTTCGGGAGATGATTGAGCGATCCGATCCGTTCCTCTTCATTTTGCAGACCGGGTAAGGGATTTTAAATGTCGAAATGAAATGAAAATTGTAGAATATATCCCCAGAATCCAGAATGCACACAATCATATAAATATGGATAACTCAAAATTGTTCACAATTTTATCCACAGGCTGTTGATAAGATGGAGGGATAAATCACATATTCACAATCAAAAGTAATATAATCATAGCAAAAGAATCCCTCTATTTCAATGTATCCTTCGATTTTATCCACAAATTCAAGCTGTTGTGTATAATTTTTATTCACAACACAAGATATTGTTTATAAATTGTTCAGTTTTCGACATCAACCCTGTTTTTGACCAACCACTTATTCACAGGTTATGACGAAGCGACTCGCATTGAAAATGTTTATAAACATATGTGTATAACTATGACTGTCTGTCAAAGCTGTGGAAAACTTTTTTCTGTTAAAACGACTTTATTCCCAAAAGCATCTATTTGAGGATTGCTAAAAGTGAAAATTTCACATTGTTCGTTAAAGGAGGAGCAGGACGATAGCCTGAAAGAAGGTTGACATTCCATACTGTACATGATTAAATGTATAAAGGTGTTTTTTGTGGAGCTATGATGTTATTCCATATAAAACGTATTCCTTGTAAGGAGGTGCAATACATTGAGACCGACTTTCAAACCGAACGTCAGCAAACGTAAAAAAGTCCACGGCTTCCGCAAAAGAATGAGCACGAAGAACGGACGTAAAGTGCTGGCAGCGCGCCGTCAAAAAGGCAGAAAAGTATTGAGTGCATAATACGGGTGCATGGAGACCACTGCGGTGGTCTTTTTTTCATACATGTGTCTTTTTCATGAAGCTTGCACATGTCTGAAACTAGTTACTATATATATGAAGCTTTTTTTCAAAAAGGTTATATCCTGCATTCAGGGATATACTGAGAAGTATGGGTTTTGCGTCCGGGAAAGGTCAAAAAAGTGAGGAGCAAGGAGAAGCGCCGTGCAGAGAAAATTGCGTCTTCGTAACCGGGCGGACTTTTCGCGCGTATACCGCCATGGGAAATCTTTCGCCAATCATCAGCTTGTGGTGTATTGGTCCCGCCGAAAAGATGTGGATCAGTTCCGCGCAGGCATATCTGTCAGCAAGAAGATCGGTAATGCCGTTGTGCGCAACAGGATGCGCAGATTGCTTAAAGAAATCATCAGGCATCATGAACATGAAATTATGGAGCATGTCGACCTTATTTTTATTGTCCGTAAAGGCGCGGTAACGATGTCTTACAAAGAATTGGAGAAAAGCGTTCTGCATGTGATTCGCAAAGCGTCGCTGCTAAAGCCTGGGCATAGATAATAAGTTTCTTTGTATGGGCGGATATGATATCATTTATTTTGGAATGTAATGGTTAAGAGAGGGGTTATGAAGTGTCGCGTTTGAAGACAAAACAGGGTAGATGGCTTCTCCTGATAGCAGTAATTGGACTAGTTCTCCTGCTGGCCGGATGTGGTGCGGCCAATAATTCGTACACCACGGCCGATTTGGCCAACAGTAACTCATTCTGGCAGCGGAATGTGGTTTATTGGTTTTCTTATGCGCTGGACACGTTTGCCAAATGGTTCAACGGTGAATACGGCCTGGGCGTTCTCGTCCTGGTGATTATCGTTCGAACATTAATTTTGCCTTTGACACTCAAGCAGGTCAAGAGCTCGAAGGCGATGCAGGCCATTCAGCCTAAGCTTCAGGAAATACAGAAAAAATACAAAGATACACCGGAAAAAGTTCAGCAGGAAACGATGAAGCTATTCCAGGAGAACAAGGTCAATCCGATGGCCGGTTGTCTTCCACTTGTGGTGCAAATGCCAATCTTTATCGCGCTTTATAATGCTATTTATTATAATTCCGAGCTGCGGGAGCACACATTCCTGTGGCTGCAGCTGGGTGAACCCGACCGCTTCTGGATTCTTCCGATTTTGGCGGCGATCACAACGTTTGTACAGACCTGGATGATGATGAAACTGAATCCGACGCCGCAGCAGGGACCGATGCAGTTCCTCCTGTGGGTATATCCGGTTCTGATCTTCATCATGTCTTACCAGTTCCCGTCGGCACTGCCGCTGTACTGGTTTTACAGCAACATTTACACGATCGTTCAGAACTACTTCTTATACCGAAACAATGGTAAAATCGCGGCCATGGCTAATGTAAAGGCTGCCGAAGTTGCCAAATCGAGTTCCAAGGGCAATAAAAAAAGCGGAAAGAAGGGAGCCAAAAAATCGAGATGACGAAGGTCATAGCAACAGGAAAAACCATTGAAGATGCTGTAGAACAAGGGCTGTCCCAATTGGGGACAAGCCGGAAACATGTTCACGTTACCGTTTTGGAGCAGCCGTCAAAAGGATTCCTGGGCTTCATTGGGGCCAGGAAAGCGAAGGTAGAATTGACGATCCTTCCCGAGCCGGCTGTTGATGAGGCTAAAGTGGCAGCGTCATTTCATTTGCAGGATTCCCCGGTACAGCCCGCAGAAAAAGAGCATCTTGTAAAACAGTCTTCCGCTACGGTAGCAGAAGAGCCTGCAAGCAAAATTGATCCTTATGAAGAAGCAGTGCGGTTTGTACGCGAGACGGCTGCGGGAATGGGACTTGAGGTAGAGGTTGAGCTGCGCCGCGGCAAGGATGAGAGCATGATGGACATTTCCGGATCGGATCTGGGCATGCTCATCGGGCGCCGCGGCCAAACTCTTGACGCGCTTCAATACTTAACGAATATTGTGGCCAACCGTCATGCAGACGGCTACGTTAAGATCATTCTGGATGCTGAAAATTTCCGGCTGCGCCGTCAAAAGACACTTGAAAATCTGGCGGAACGACTGGCTGCCCAGGTGACCCGCACGGGCAAGGAAGTGATCTTGGAGCCCATGCCTCCCAATGAGCGCAAGACCATTCATGCGGCATTGCAGCGTCACTCCGAAGTAAGAACCTTCAGTAAGGGAGACGAGCCTAACCGGCGCGTCATTATTGCCAAGAAGTAAAGGATTGCAATGGCTTTCTGCATCACGCAGAGGCCATTGCTTTTTTTCAAGATATGTATGACGTGAATTTCCTAATGATTTTCTCTGAGAAAGAGGTGAAAGCTGTATGCTTGGCGATACAATTGCAGCCATTTCCACGGCTGTAGGAGAGAGCGGCATTGCTGTGATTCGTGTCAGCGGTCCGGACGCTGTAGTGGAAGTGGAACGTATATTCAAAAGTAAAACCCCGTTGAGAGAAGTGACGTCGCACACGGTGCATTACGGCCATATTCTGAATCCGGAGAATGACGAGAAGGTGGAAGAGGTACTTGTGACCGTCATGCTTGCACCGCGCTCCTTCACGATGGAGGATGTAGTGGAGATCAGCTCCCACGGGGGCATTGTTGCGGTTAAACGGGTGATGGATCTGCTGCTGCTGCAGAACATTCGGCTTGCCGAGCCAGGAGAATTCACAAAACGTGCTTTTCTGAACGGGCGAATTGATCTCAGCCAGGCGGAAGGGGTTATTGACCTGATCCGGTCCAAATCGGATAAGGCGTTCTCGATTGCATTGAAGCAGGTAGACGGCATGCTGTCTTCTAAAATCCGCAAGCTCCGTCATACGCTGGTAGAGACGCTGGCGCATATCGAGGTGAATATTGATTACCCCGAGCACGATGTAGAATCGATGACCTCCCAGTTCATTAAGGAAAAAAGCAGTGAGGTGATGGCTGAAATCGACCGGCTGCTGCAGACGGCGGAGCAGGGGAAAATATTGCGCGAAGGCATTACAACGGCGATTGTCGGCCGGCCGAATGTCGGCAAGTCGTCGCTGCTTAATACGCTGGTCCAAGGGGAGAAGGCGATTGTAACGGACATTCCGGGGACCACACGTGATGTGATTGAGGAATATGTGACGATCCGCAATATCCCGCTGCGGCTGCTGGATACTGCCGGCATTCGGGAGACTATGGACGTGGTGGAACAGATCGGGGTGGAGCGCTCCAAGAACGCGGTAAGTGAAGCAGACCTGATTTTGATGGTGATCAACGCCGGTGAGCCCTTGCATCAGGACGAGCTGGAATTAATGGAACAAATCCGCGGTAGACAAGCGATTGTCATTATGAATAAAATGGACTTACCTTCTCAGGTGGGGCGGGACATTTTGCAGCGTTATTTCCCTGAAGAGCTTATCATTCCAATGTCGGTAAAGGAAGAGCAGGGGCTTGAATTGCTGGAGGAGGGTATATCCAAACTGTTCTTCAGCGGCAAGCTGGAATCTGCCGATATGACTTATGTAAGCAATGTCAGGCATATTGCGCTGCTCAAAAAAGCGAAGCAGTCGCTGAAGGATGCCTATGAGGCGGCCGATCAATTTGTACCGATTGATATGATTCAGATTGATGTGCGACTGGCGTGGGAGCAATTAGGTGAAATTGTGGGCGATACGGCTCATGATGCGCTGATTGACCAAATATTCTCTCAGTTTTGTCTGGGTAAGTAAGTTTTACGGAAGCGAGAAGGGCCTGGTGGTCTGTTCATATATGTTTTCATTAATTACCGGTCATTTCCGGGAATCTAAAGGAGGAGAAAGAAATGGGATACCATGGCGGCAGCTATGATGTAATTGTCGTAGGTGCCGGACACGCTGGAGTCGAAGCGGCACTTGCGGCAGCCCGAATGGGTGTGAAGACGCTTATGATTACAATTAACCTGGATATGGTAGCGTTTATGCCGTGCAACCCGTCGATCGGGGGACCGGCCAAAGGCCATGTTGTACGTGAGATCGATGCGCTTGGCGGAGAAATGGGACGCAATATTGATAAAACTTTTATTCAAATGCGGATGTTGAATACTGGAAAGGGTCCGGCGGTGCATGCGCTGCGTGCACAAGCGGATAAGTTTTCTTACCAGCATACGATGAAGGAAACGTTGGAGCTGGAACCTAACCTGACAATGCGTCAAGGTATGGTGGAAGAGCTGATCGTTGAAGATGGACAGTGCGTCGGTGTCATTACGAAAACAGGTACGGAATACCGGGCGAATGCTGTAGTGCTGACCACAGGTACCTACCTGCGCGGCAAAATTATTATGGGTGAGTTGATGTATGAAAGTGGCCCGAACAACCAGCAGCCTTCCGTACGTTTGGCGGAGAATCTGCGTGAACTTGGGTTTGAGCTGGTTCGATTCAAAACAGGCACACCGCCGCGTGTGCATAAAGACAGTATTGATTTCAGCAAAACCGAGATTCAACCGGGTGATGACAAGCCGAAGTTTTTCTCGTATGAAACGAAGTCTTCTGATAATGAGCAGCTTCCTTGCTGGCTCACTTATACATCGGAGGTAACACATCAAATTATCAATGACAACCTGCATCGTGCACCGATGTTCTCCGGTGTCATTGAAGGAACAGGTCCGCGCTACTGTCCATCGATTGAAGATAAAGTTGTCCGTTTCGCGGATAAATCGAAGCATCAAATTTTCCTGGAGCCTGAAGGAAAGAATACATCGGAGTATTATGTCCAGGGTCTTTCCACAAGCTTGCCTGAGGACGTGCAGCTGTCCGTACTCCGTTCTATTCCAGGGATGGAAAATGTGCAGATGATGCGAAATGGTTATGCTATTGAGTATGACGCCATCGTGCCAACCCAACTGCGTCCTTCGCTGGAAACGAAGCGCCTCCCGGGCCTGTTCACGGCTGGACAGATCAACGGCACCTCCGGCTACGAAGAAGCGGCAGGGCAGGGGATAATGGCTGGTATTAACGCTGCCCGTAAAGTACAAGGCAAAGAACCGGTGATTCTGGACCGTTCCCAAGGCTACATCGGCGTATTGATCGATGACCTGGTAACTAAAGGGACGAATGAACCTTACCGCCTGTTGACATCACGTGCGGAGTACCGCTTGTTGCTTCGTCATGACAATGCGGATCTGCGTCTGACACCAATCGGCTATGAAATCGGATTGATCACCGACGAACGTTACCAAAGCTTCCTGGATAAGAAAAACAAAGTGGAGCAGGAAGTTGAACGTCTCGCTTCCGTAAAGGTTCGTCCGGCAGAAGTGAATGCCATGCTGGAAGCTGCTGGATCGGCGCCGATTCAGGATGGAAGCAATCTGCTGAACATGCTGCGCCGTCCGGAAATTGGTTATGCGCAAATCGAGCAAATTTCACCTTCCTCATTGGAACTGGATGAAGAAATGAAGGAGCAGGTAGAAATTCAGATCAAGTATGCCGGTTATATCGAGAAACAGCTTCAGCATGTAGAACGTCTGCAAAAGATGGAAAAGAAAAAACTGCCTGACGATATTGATTATAACGAAATCCAAGGTCTTGCCATGGAAGCCAAACAGAAGTTGCACACAATTCGTCCCGTTTCCATCGGGCAGGCTTCCCGGATTTCCGGCGTAACCCCTGCAGATATTTCTATTCTGCTTGTCTATTTGGAGCATTATAACCGGGTGAAGGCGGCAAGAGCATAATGACGGACGTTATTCAGCAGCAATTTCAGGAGAGGCTTGCAGGCCATGGAATTCACCTTGATGACCGTCAGCTCGAACAATTCGAGATTTATTTCCGTGAACTGGTCGATTGGAATGAAAAGATGAACCTCACCGGGATTACGGAACGTGAAGCGGTATATACAAAGCATTTTTATGACTCTATATCATTGGCTTTTTACGCAGATATGGATCAGGTTTCAAACCTGGCTGATATCGGTTCCGGTGCCGGTTTTCCGGGAATACCTTTGAAAATATGTTTTCCGCATCTGCGGCTGACCATTATCGATTCCCTGCAAAAGCGGATCAATTTTTTGCAGCATCTTTGTGAATCGGCGGGGCTTCAGCAAGTTGAATTGATTCACGGAAGAGCGGAGGAGGTAGGCCGTAAGCCAGGCTATCGTGACAGCTATGATTTGGTCACCGCCAGAGCGGTTGCAAAGCTTGCTGTGCTGAATGAATTCTGTCTTCCTTTTACTCGCAAGGGAGGAACCTTTACCGCCATGAAAGGGATCGATCCAACAGAGGAACTGGAGGAGGCAGCTTTCAGCCTGAAGGAACTTAATGGCAAGGTGAGAGAGGTTCAAGCTTTTCAATTGCCTATCGAGGAATCAGCCAGACATATTATCCTGATTGATAAAACGGGTGATACTCCCCGAAAATATCCAAGAAAACCGGGAACACCATTGAAAATGCCGTTAATCAAAATCTAGAATGAAGAGGGAGTGTTTCACGTGAAACATTCCCTCTTTTTTGGTTTTTAATGCAATTTCTTTTGTAAAGAGAGATTCCCTTTCTTGTATGATTACAGAAGTTTAAGAACAGGGAAGGAGATCATTGTTTTAAGTAGAGATACGCACGTAGCAGCTTCGTTCTCGGAGCGCCTCACAACACATAAAAAGTTTGCCCTAATTGACGGTTATTTTGGGATACTTCCCTTTCATATAGGATAATAGTTTCAAAAGAAAAAAGCGTGCAATGGAACAGATAGGATTATAGGCAAAAAAGTGATAGAATAGAAGTAACCGTTTTTGTATTTTACGCCGCCTGAAATTGGCAGCAGCGGGTAAGTGGAGATGGCCAACAATTGGCAGGCACAGAGATATGTCCATTTTGAAATTAGGTGGTATTATACGGAATGAAAGAACAAATTTCAAAGCTGTTTGGTTTCGCTGAGCGTGCAAGTGGGGACGAGGTCAAGAATATCCCGATCCATGATATTGTAAGCAGCCCTTACCAGCCCAGAACGATCTTTGATGACGACAAGATTGATGAGTTATGCCAGACGATCAAAACACATGGCGTAATTCAACCGATTGTTGTGCGGTCCCGAGACGGCCGTTATGAAATTATCGCGGGTGAACGGCGCTGGCGTGCGGTAACGAAGCTTGGCATGGATAGCATCCCGGCCATTGTCCGGGAATTTAATGATTCGCAAGCTGCTTCCATTGCGTTAATCGAAAATTTGCAGCGAGAAGGGCTGACAGCGATTGAAGAGGCTGTAGCGTATCAGAAATTGATTGACCTGCATCAACTGACTCAGGAAAGTCTTGCACAGCGCCTCGGGAAAAGCCAATCCACCATTGCCAACAAAATTCGTTTGTTGAATCTGCCGGAAGCTGCCAAGACAGCGCTGATGGAGCGCAAGATTACCGAAAGGCATGCCCGGGCTTTGCTTTCATTGGATAATGAGGAACTGCAGCAGAAGGTGCTTTCCGAGATCATAGCCAAAGAACTGAATGTGAAGCAGACGGAGGCGAGAATTGCTTATTATAAAGAAGCTTCCAAAATCAAAAAATCAAAACGTATTTCGTTTACCAAGGATGTTCGTCTGGCACTGAATACGATCAGGCAGTCTATCGATATGGTATCCGGCTCCGGACTGGATATTAAGACAAAAGAATCCGACAATGAAGACCACTACGAAATCGTTATCCATATACCAAAACGCAAATGAGTAATTGAACCGTAGAAGCGGCAGCGATTGCCGCTTTTTCTATCTACAACTTGTCTGCGTACAGATGAACAAATTATGACTACAAGAGATCCCCTATTAAATTATGAGGTGAACGAATTGTCCAAAATTATAGCTGTAGCCAATCAAAAGGGCGGAGTAGGGAAAACGACCACTTCCGTTAATTTGGGCGCCGGACTTGCTTCCCTCGGCAAACGGGTACTGCTCGTGGATATTGACCCGCAGGGCAACACAACCAGCGGAGTAGGCATCAATAAAGCAGATGTCCCTAACTGTATATATGATGTGCTCATTAATGAGGTTGATCCCAATGAAGCAATAACGTCTACACAGGTGGAAGGGTTGGATATCATCCCAGCCACCATTCAGTTAGCTGGTGCCGAGATTGAACTGGTGCCCACGATTTCCCGTGAGCTTCGACTGAAGAAGTCTCTTCAGCTCGTAAAGAATAAATACGATTATATCCTGATTGATTGCCCGCCGTCTTTGGGCATTCTGACTCTCAACTCTTTGACAGCCGCTGATTCGGTCATCATTCCTATACAGTGCGAATATTATGCCTTGGAAGGTTTAAGCCAGTTGTTAAACACAGTAAGACTTGTTCAGAAGCATTTGAACACTTCGCTGCAGATCGAAGGTGTGCTTTTAACGATGTTCGATGCACGTACGAATCTTGGCATCCAAGTTATCGAGGAGGTCAAGAAGTATTTTCAAAATAAAGTTTACCAAACGATTATTCCACGTAATGTTCGTTTGAGTGAAGCGCCTTCGCACGGCCAATCCATCATTACCTATGACCCCCGTTCACGTGGAGCGGAAGTATATATTGAATTGGCAAAGGAAGTGGTTTCCTATGAGTAAAAGACTTGGAAAAGGCCTTGATGCCCTGATTCCATCTCTTACGGTCAGTGATGACGATAAAATAGTGGATATCCCGCTAACTCAGCTGCGTGCCAATCCCTACCAGCCGCGCAAAACGTTTGAAGAGGATGCGATTAAAGAACTGGCTGAGTCAATCCGTCAGCATGGTGTAATTCAGCCGATTATCGTAAGAAGTGTTCTGAAAGGATACGAGATTATTGCCGGTGAACGCCGTTTTAGAGCTTCCCAATATTGCGGTAATACCACGGTCCCAGCCGTAGTTCGAAACTTCTCTGACCAGCAGGTCATGGAAATTGCTCTTATCGAAAACCTTCAGAGAGAGAACCTGAACGCAATGGAAGTGGCGGTGGCATACCAGGGGTTAATGGAGCAGTTCTCACTTACGCAGGAAGAATTATCCATGAAAGTTGGGAAGTCGCGCTCCCACATTGCCAATTTCCTCAGATTGCTTTCCCTTCCTGATGAAGTTAAAGACTATGTTTCACGTGGAACGTTGTCTATGGGACATGCGCGGGCGATTGTCGGATTGAAAGATGAACAGGTTCTCAAGCAGCTGGCGATGCAGTGTATTGATCAGCACTGGAGTGTCAGAGAACTGGAGCAGGCTGTCCAAAACCTGGATCGTAAGAAGGATGACGACAAGAGCAAGCTTAAGAAGAAAAAGAAAGACCCGTATATTGAAAATGTAGAAGAGAACTTGCGTGAGCGCTTTAAAACGACCGTGAAGATTAAACATAATAAAGACAAAGGGAAGATTGAACTGAATTATTACAGTCAACAGGATCTCGAAAGATTGCTGGAGCTCTTGCAGTGATTTCCTTAAATAAAAATACAGGGTGTAAAAAAAGAAGCAAAAAAATGACATATCGACCTCCAGTGAAAAAATGGCAGGGATATGTCATTCTTATGTCCAAATCAGGCATTAAACAAAATTTTCGAATTACCTGCTGAAATAGGTTGGAATATGGGTGTATTACAGTGACATGCAATAATACTTCCGCTGTCGGTAAGATAATCCAAAACTTAGGCCTCGTTACGAGACACAAAAAAAGCCGAATGCGAAAAGCAGGACAATTAAATAAGGCAGAGGGGTAGAAGCGGCAAATGGCTGAATTAAACGGTCTAATTATGGAACAAATATCCTTGTTTATTACGGGAATCGCATTCTTTATATTTATCCTGCTGATTATAGTTATGGTGCAAGGAGCAAAGCTGCGGAAAATGCGCCGTAAATATGAGGTTATGATGTCAGGCAGCGGTGTAGATGATTTGGAGACCCTGTTAATTGATTTGAAAGTGCAAATGGATTCTATTGAGGACGAACAGCAGAAAAGCCGGTCCATGATGGAGGCTATTCGACACCAGATGAATGGAATGAAAGCCAATATTGGATTGACCCGCTACAATGCTTTTAACGAAAGGGGAGGAGAGCTGAGCTTCTCGCTGGCTTTGCTGGATCAAACAAGCGATGGTATGGTGCTTACAGGCATTTATAACAGGGACGGTTCCTATGTTTATGCCAAGCCGGTGCAAAGCGGCACGTCCTCCTATATGCTGTCTGATGAAGAAAAAGAAGCTATTTCTCTTGCGCAGCAAGCGGCGCAGAACGGTAATGCCACTCTGTAATCGCTGAATAGAGACCTTTGGAAATAATATCCGAGAGCTTCATAACCAAACTTAGCCTGGTATTCTGCAAAACAAAATATTCCATGAAGCCGCCTACGTTCACAATGCCAGTCAAATGGATATTGCCGACAGGCGGCAATTCTTTATTAACGCCAGCACCAGGCCGCAGCGGCCCTTCCGCTACCTGAATACAGCCAACGCTGGAGCTTTGCCCCAGACAGGCATCAATGCCAATAATAAAAGGGTCATCATGAAGACGATGAATCTTGTCTAAGGTTTCCTGCAAATTCACGGCATGCACAGGTTCGTCAAGTGTACCGTACAAATGAAAGAGCGGGCTTTTCCTTTGGGCAAGACTTGTCCCAACCAGTGGCCCCAAGGCATCTCCAGTGGACCGGTCCGTCCCGACACATACGATGACCAGATTTTTCAAACTGTGAGCCTGGTGAAGGTGAAATAATAAACGATGGATAATGGCAGATTGGATTCCAGGATCGGTGTGTGATATTTTAAGACTGGATGGCTCCGTTTTGGAGACGGTACTGGACGAAGGATTCATGATATCTTCCTTTCCTGCATCGATATAGTAGTAACTAGTATATGGAATACTCCTTGCTTTTATACTTGGCACAGTAGAGAGAATAAGCTTTAAATAAATGAAGGTTGAGAGCTATCAGGAGAGGATGAAGAACCGTATGCTGCAGCAGATACTGAACAGCAATGGGACAGATACTGCAGATGAGGCGGTAGTGCAGGCTGTTCAATGGAAGGATCAGATTTGGGCCTGGTTGACGGATGTCAGTATGTGGACAAATCTCTTATATGTCTGCTTGAAAATAGCCGTCATTTATTTTATTGCTCGGGTCGGGATGCGTATCATCTATAAATTGATCGATAAGGTGATGGAACGGCGTGAGGGAGCAAGAATCCGTTTGAATACACGGAGGATGACTACGATTGGCGAACTGCTGAAAAATGTGGTGGCTGTAGTGTCCAATTTTATTCTGATTTTGCTCGTTTTATCACAAATAGGCATCGAGCTCGCTCCTCTAATCGCTGGTGCAGGTGTCATCGGACTAGCGGTCGGCTTCGGTGCGCAAAGTCTGGTCAAAGATGTGATCACCGGTTTTTTCATCATATTCGAGGATCAGTTTGCAGTAGGTGACGTTATTCAGACAGGTACTTACAAAGGAACGGTGGAGGTTATCGGCCTGCGGACGACAAGGCTGGTAAGCTGGCAGGGAGAGGTGTATATTATCCCCAACGGGCTGATTACTACGGTAACCAACTTCTCTATAACCAATTCATTAGCCGTGGTGGATATCCCGATCAAGACGGAGAAAAGCCTCAAAGAGGCGATACAATTGGTGAAAAATGCCGTAGAGGGCATTCAGGAGCGAAATTATAAAGTGACATCACCTCCGGACGTGCTGGGTGTTCAATCCATGACGACGGCTGAGTATGTAGTCAGAGTGGTTGCGGAATGCCGTCCGAATACAAATGCCGTAGTGCAGCGGGAAATTCAGACAGAGGTTAGAAAAGCCCTCGAAGAGGAAGAAGCGGTAAAGCTGACTATTGAGGAAATGGCAGTCACAGAAGAGGCGAAGGAGGAGCGGAAAAATGGAGCGTAAAGTATTCCAGTTGGGGGATATCGTCCAGATGAAGAAGCCTCATCCTTGCGGGAGTAATGAAATGGAGATCATCCGGATGGGTATGGATATCCGCATCAAATGTGTAGGATGCAAGCACAGCGTGTTAATCCCGCGCGCAAAGTTTGAAAAAAATATGAAAAAAGTGCTGTGCTCTGCAACGAAGGAGACCGACCCAACGGAATCCATGTAAAATTCGGCAGCCCCGCTTTTTTTGGTTGCAATGTTATACATTCTGTGGTAAAATAAGTATTGCTGCGGAAAGGTACCCAAGAGGCCCAAGGGGGCTGACTCGAAATCAGCTAGGCGTCGCAAGGCGTGCGTGGGTTCGAATCCCACTCTTTCCGCCATTACTTACTACAATATCGAATAATGAAACCTTCCGGCTTAACCGGAAGGTTTTTTTGCATCCTTAGCAGGGAAATGGAATGTTTTTCTTGCGATTGAGGATGCTTCAGCTTCGCTTTCACTACCTTAAAAGCCCTGTATAAATATCAGTTAAAATGGATTGGACGGATAATTGTACCGGGAAGATTTCTTGATTGCTGTAATGATACATAAAATTCCTGTAATGAGATGCAGCAGCCAACCAATCACCGGGATCCAGGCAAGCAGGGAGGCAATAATTCCAAACCAAGATCCGTAAGCGGGCTCCTGATTACGCACGGATAAAATAGCGGTAATCAGATGCAGCACAAACATAAATCCAAGCGTGCTGTAACCCGAGAAAATAACGATAGAGCCACCAATGACCGGTATGGCCAATCCAAGCTCCAGAATGCCGGAAATCCACTTCAGAACACGGGAAATACTCATTGGATAACCCCCGTTATCAAGTATGTATAGTTCGGTTGATTTAGTCTATCCGAACCAAGTAAACCTTCTAGATTCTACCATGAGCAGCAATGAACATCAAGAAGGAGGACCCAAAGGCCCTCCTCCTGTCCGGCGGTGCATAAATGGATTTTGATCTTTCCCTAACATCCTGAAACCCAGCGCATTGTCTGGCAATACCGTGCTAAAAGCACTTTCTGTTGCTTCTAATGCCTGGAGTCGATCCTCCAACAGTCATGTCCGGCTACGTTGTCCAACGGAACCACACCTCTCTGCTGCACCGCCTGATGATATTATGAGCAGGGAGGCAGCCCATTATACATGATAATTTAATGTACCCGCGCTTTAGTTTTCTTTTTCCATTTGCGGTCTTTATTCGTCGTTTCGGGGAATGGTTCTCCCTTATGGAGCTTCACCTGCTGCGGATTTGTGATTTCCGTATGGAAGCTGGCTTCCCCAACCTCCATATATACTCCATTGTTTGGCGCTTTGTCCCCTGGTTCAAATTCGGTTTTTTCACCCATATGGCGGACCTCCTTGTATCACTTGAAATTTGGATTCTGAAAGCTCCACACGTATTTTGCCCGTACTGGATGATAACATGTGTTTTAGAGTTGCAATGAAAATGTTCATCTGGTATACTATTTTGGTGCGAGTTTAGGCTCGTTCCTTGCTCTCAACCAAGATTGAGGGCCTTATGTCCATAAGGAGGTGTATGAAATGCGCAAATACGAAGTGATGTACATTGTTCGCCCTGACATTGATCAGGAAGCCCTTCAGGCTGCAGTCGAGAAGTACCAAGGTATCATCTCCAATGGCGGTGGTGAAATTACAAACCACGACATTACGAAACGCCGTCTTGCGTATGAGATTCAGAAGTTTCGTGACGGTTCCTTCGTTCTGGTTAACTTTACGGCAGAGCCTGCTGTAGTTGCCGAGCTGGAGCGTCAAATGAAAATTTCTGACGAAGTCATTCGTTATCTCATTACGAACGACGTTGCTTAATAAGCGTCTGGTGATGTAGTTGCACAACGTTCAAAGGAGGGGATTAGATTGTTGAACCGTGTCATTCTGATTGGTCGCTTAACCAAAGATCCTGAACTGCGCTATACACCATCCGGTGTGGCAGTAACCCAGTTTACGCTGGCTGTGGACCGTCCGTTTACAAGTCAAGGCGGGGAACGGGAAGCGGATTTCATTCCGGTCGTTACCTGGCGCCAGCTTGCGGAAACCTGCGCCAATTATCTTCGCAAAGGCCGTCTGACGGCTGTTGAAGGACGCATTCAGGTACGGAACTATGAGAACAACGAAGGTAAACGGGTATACGTTACTGAAGTGGTCGCTGATAATGTCCGTTTCCTGGAGTCGAACCGTGAAGGCGGCAACAGCAGCGGTGGCGGAGCTATGCGTGAGGAGCCTTCTTACGGAGGCGGCGGACGCGGGAATGGGAACGGGAATTATACGCGGAACAATCAAGATCCTTTTTCCGATGACGGTAAGCCGATTGATATTTCGGATGATGATTTGCCATTTTAATACGAAAGGACTGACACAGAATGGGCTTCAGACAAAGAGAAGGCGGAGACGATAACAAAAGACCGGCTCGTCGCGGTCGCAACAAGCGTCGTAAAGTATGCTATTTCACTGTGAACAAAATTACTCACATTGACTATAAAGATACGGATCTGCTGAAAAAATTTATCAGCGAGCGCGGTAAAATCCTGCCTCGTCGTGTGACTGGAACAAGCGCGAAATACCAGCGTATGCTGACTATCGCAGTCAAACGTTCCCGTCAAATCGCTCTGCTTCCGTACACTACGGAGTAATAGCATATCAGCAGCAACAAAAGGCGTCCTCTGTGAGAGGGCGCCTTTTTGCTGAATAAAAGAGATTTTCTCCGATTCACTCTACAGACATGCTTGACAGAAGTTACATGACATTGTAAGTTATTACTAATCCAATTCTATCCAAATTCCATTCACAGCTGTAACTTCGCATGAATCCCACTATAATGACCCTTCAATATGATCCATTGATTCAGGCATATGATTACATGTAAGTTTAAATTTTTAACCTTTGATGTGATATACATGTTAATCAAATACTTTTAATGGTCCTGAATGATGGCGCAACATTCCATTTTTTTATAAACAATGTTGGCTTTAACTTTCAAAAAATATATTGACGTAAAGTAAATTGACACTGTAAGATGAATCATAATTAAAGGATAAGGTTAGCTGCTTGTTGTAATTGACCAACGGTTTATAGGTCAACAGTTTCTTTGCATCAAGAGTAGAGGAGGTGCAGCGCACAGTATCCAGGTTTCACCTGCAACAATCACCAAGAATTCATATGAGATTAGCTTATGCTTGTATTTCCCCGCTTCTGCTTAGGGGGCATTTTTTCATCTATTGTGGTTAAGTCCAGAGCTTGTGTTTCACCTTCTTTGTCTGCAAGTTTGCAGGCCCAAATTATCATGTAAGTAGTTCATGCTTACTGAAGGGGGAAATTACCGCATGCTAAACATGAGAAAATGGTTTTATATGGTCTTGATGATTGCTCTGATCGGCTCGATGCTGACAGCCTGCGCATTGGGGGGCGGGGGTGAGGCCCAGACTACGGACTCAGCTGAACCGGCGACAGAGGCTACAAAGACAAACGAAACAGCCGAGCCTGCAAGTGAAGGGGTCATTGAAGCAGCGGACATGTCACTGAATCCGGATTTGGCAAAGCAGCGTGCGGATACGGTCGTTGTAGGTATGACAGCTCCGAAGGGGGTATTTAATCCGCTATTCCGCCAAACCGTATATGACGATTATGTAGCAAGAACAGTATTTGATACGTTACTGATTGTAGAGAAGGACGGTACATACACAGAGAATCTTGCGGAAAGCGTTGATGTTTCCAAGGACGGTCTCAAATATACATTTCATCTGAAGCCGGGGGTCACCTATAGTGACGGTACACCCGTAACAGCTAAAGATTTTGCCTTCGTGATGAAGATACTGCATGACCCGGCGTACGATGGGGAGATCGATGCGCTGGCCTTTAACATCGCAGGCGGCCGGGATTATTTTGAAGGAGATGCCAAGGACATATCGGGCGTTAAAGTCATTGACGACAATACCATCGAGATTACTGTAACAGAGGCAACGGCATATACAAGGGATTTCCTTGGGGATTTGCCGATGATGCCTGAAAGCTATTACGGCAAGAATTACACCAAAGGCAAACTGGACGGAATCAAGGCACTGCACAACAAGCCCCTCGGCTCCGGACAATATGTGCTGAAAAGCTTTTCGCCAGGTCAGGAAGTCGTGCTTGAGGCAAACCCGAACTACTTTAAGGGTGCACCAAAAGTGAAAACGGTCATCTTCAAAACGACAACGGAAGGAACCAGCTTATCCATGCTGCAAACGGGCGAAACGGATATGGATAACATAACCGTCACCGAGGACAATGTGGAGGAGTTGACTTCACTCGGATTTTTGAATGTGCATATTATGCCGACCAACGGCTACGGATATATTGCTTTTAACCACAAGGAGAAAAAATTCCAGGATCCGAAGGTTCGTCAGGCGTTGACTATCGGCCTTAACCGGGAGGAGATTGTGCAGGGGATCTATGGGCCATACGCCAACGTGCTGAATATCCCGCAATCCACGGAGTCTTGGGCGTACACGGAAGAAGGGGTCGAAACTTATTCATTTGATATGGAAAAGGCCAAACAGTTGTTGGATGAAGCCGGATGGAAGGCTGGCGCGGATGGAATCCGCGAAAAAGACGGCGAGAAGTTCAAGATTAATTTCTCCGCTACCGCCGACAACCCGGTGATAGACGCACTGTTGCCGATCATGACGAACAATTATAAGGAACTGGGCATTGATCTCACGTCTGAGACGCTGGACTTTAACGCTATCATGGACAAAAAGGATACAGGTAACTTCGACATGTTCTTTGCGGCCTGGAGCTTGGAACCAGATCCGGATACGACTGTCTATATTACGGATGGTGCGCAGAATGATATCGGTTATTCCAACGCCAAGGTGGATGAACTGACACTGGCTGCCAAGAAGGAACTGGATCAGGAAAAGCGTAAAGATCTGTACAAACAGCTTTATCAGGAGCTAAACAAGGATTTGCCGGTCATCTTCATGTACCAGCGCAGGGATATGTGGCCGATCAATGGGCGACTGTCGGGGTTTGATATTTCTCCTTTCAAAGACTTTGAATATAGCTTATATAGTATGCAAATTGCCCAATAGCCGGAAAGATCCAAATATGCTCAGCTCACACCGGGCTGGGCATATCACTTATGAGCCGGGAGGAGTCTTGCCATGAAGCAGTATATCTTACGCAGGCTGCTGCAGATGATCCCTACCCTGATTGGTATCTCCATCATCGTGTTCGCGATCTCCGCCATGGTGCCGGGAGATTATATTACGGGTAAAGACAATCCGAACATGACGGCCGAGAAGGAGGCCCAGCTCCGGCATATTTACGGCCTGGATCAGCCGGAATATAAACGGTATTTCATATGGGCGGGCAATATGCTGCAGGGCAATATGGGGGAATCGCTGCAGCACAAGCAGCCGGTTACCCAGGTGATCAGCAATTATGTATGGAACTCCGTGATCATCGCCTTTTTCAGCCTCATCTTCAGCTGGATCATCGCCGTATTTGCAGGTGTGTTTTCCGCCAAGTTTCAATATTCGCTGTTTGATAAGCTTGTGACGCTTTTTATTTTCTTATGCATGTCTTTGCCGTCCTTTTTCATAGGTCTCTTGCTGATCAAAATTTTTGCGCTTGATCTTGGCCTTTTCCCGGTCGGGGGAATGACCACGGCGGGGCAAAGTCATGCAGGCAGCTGGACATACGTGCTGGATGTGGCGAAGCATATGTTTTTGCCGGTGCTCGTCTTAACGATGCTCAGCACGGGCAGCCTGACCCGCTATTTCCGCACCAGCATGCTTGAGGTCATCCGTCAGGATTACATACGGACCGCACGGGCCAAAGGCTTGAAGGAACGGGCCGTTATCTTCAAGCATGCTTTGCGCAACGCGCTGATTCCGGCCATTACACTGCTGGGCTTCGAGCTGCCGGCGCTGTTCGGAGGGGCCATCATTCTGGAGAAGGTATTCGTCTGGCCGGGTGTCGGGCAGGTCTATCTGGAATCGATCACGATGCGGGATTATCCGTTCATGCTGGGCTTCACTATTTTTTTGGCCATTCTGACGCTGCTGGGCAACCTGTTGTCTGATGTTCTGTACGGGGTGGCGGATCCGCGCATCCGCTTAAAGTAAAGCTTTGGTGGAATATATGGCTCAAGCTCATCTCTGACGATAGGAGGGATTCGGTTGTCCAGTGAAACGGTGTCCGTTGAAATGAATCAGAAGACTCCCGTGCGCCGTGAAGAGTCTCCATGGAGAATGGCGATGCGTCGCTTCATACGCAACCGGCTGGCTCTCATGGGGCTGGTGATCCTTGTCATCATGGTGTTGATCAGCTTTATCGGCCCCCGGCTGTCCCCTTACAACGTGAATGATTACAGCCTCGCTCACAAGAACGAGGCGCCGAGCGCTGACCACTGGCTTGGCACGGATAAGCTGGGCAGAGACATCCTGCTGCGGACGATGCTGGCAGGCCAGATTTCATTGACTGTGGGACTGGTCGCAACAGCGATTTCTGTGGTGATTGGGGCGACGCTGGGCTCATTGGCCGGATTTTACCGGAGAAGTGTAGATACATTGATCATGCGTGTCGCCGATATATTTATGTCGCTCCCGCAACTGCCGCTGCTTATTATTCTGGGGGCGGTATTGTCGGATTTGAAGATTAACCCGGTGAACCGGATCTATTTTCTGATGCTGATCATCGGGGCATTGAGTTGGACCACGCTGTCCCGGCTCGTCCGGGGACAGATTTTGACACTTCGTGAGCAGGAGTTCATGCAGGCTACTGAAGCGTTGGGACTTCGCGACCGCCGTAAAATTTTCCGACATCTTCTGCCCAATACGATTCCGACGATTATCGTCACGGCTACCCTGGGTGTCGCGGGTGCGATTATTACCGAATCCGCGCTGAGCTTTCTCGGTATCGGTGTCGTTCCGCCTACGCCTTCATGGGGCAATATGATTTCGGCTGCCAACAATCTGATCGATTTCCGCAAACGTCCATGGCTCTGGATTCCGCCAGGCATGTGTATATTGGTTACCGTCGTAGCGATCAATCTGATCGGTGACGGGCTGCGTGACGCGCTGGACCCCAAAATGAAAAGATAGGCTGTGGCTGAGGTTATTCCCGGGAAGGAGACGATGCTTATGGAGAATGCATTGGTTGAATTTCGTCATTTGAAAACTCATTTTCATACCTCGAACGGAGTCGTCAAGGCCGTCAATGACGTCAGCTTTAAAATCAGGGAAGGCGAGACGCTGTGTGTTGTGGGTGAATCCGGCTGCGGCAAGAGCGTTACGGCCATGACAATGATGCGTCTGATCGACTCCCCGCATAACTCTGAGGGGGAAATCTGGTTTGAGGGACAGAATCTGCTGTCACTCAATATGAAGCAGATGCAGAGAATTCGCGGCAATGAGATCTCCATTATTTTTCAGGAGCCCATGTCCTCGTTGAATCCCGTGTTAACGATTGGCGAACAGATCATGGAGCCGCTCTTGATGCATACGCTGATGAGCAACAGGGAAGCGAAGGAACGCGCGATTGAACTGATCAGGCTGGTGGGGATTTCCCGCCCGGAAGTTATTTTTAAATCCTATCCGCATGAGCTGAGCGGTGGCATGCGGCAGCGCATTATGATTGCGATAGCTCTGAGCTGCAACCCTAAGCTGCTGATCGCGGATGAGCCGACCACGGCGCTGGACGTGACCATTCAGGCGCAGATTCTGGATTTGATGCGTGACCTGAAGGCCAAAATGAAAACCTCGATTATGCTGATTACGCATGATCTGGGGGTTGTGGCTGAAATGGCCGATTATGTCGTGGTGATGTATGCCGGAAATGTGATTGAGGAAGCTTCGGTGTTCGATCTATTCAAGAGTCCGAAGCACCCATATACACAGGGGCTGCTGAAAGCCAAGCCTGTGATCAACCAAAGACAAGAGAGGCTTTATTCGATACCAGGCCAGGTGCCTAACCCGCTTGATCTGGAAAACAACTGCCATTTTCACGAGCGCTGTGAATTTTGCATGCAAACATGCAGGGAGAAAGCTCCCCCGCTTCGTACCGACAGGCAGGGCCACAAGGTGGCCTGCTGGCTGTACGGGGAGGAAGGGGGGAGACCGTCATGAGCGAAGCGCTGATCGAGGTAAACCGGCTCAAGAAATACTATCCGATCACCGGCGGCATCCTCCAGCGTAGGGTAGGGGATGTCAAGGCGGTTGACGATGTATCGTTTCGCATCCATAAAGGAGAATCTTTCGGCTTGGTCGGTGAATCCGGCTGCGGCAAGAGCACCATTGGGCGCACCATTTTGAGGCTGACGGACAAAACCGACGGCGAGGTGCTCTACCAGGGCGAGGACATTCATGCTTTGACCAAGGAGAAAATCCGCCGCCTGCGTCCGAAAATGCAGATCGTATTCCAGGACCCCTTCAGCTCCCTGAATCCCCGGATTAAGGTAGGTGAAGCCATCGGAGAGGCCCTGCTCGACCATGGGCTGATCAAGCGCGCCGAGCTGCGGGAGCGGGTGCATGAGACGCTGCGCATCTGCGGGCTGTCAGCCTATCATTATGACAGGTTCCCGCACGAATTTTCGGGCGGGCAACGGCAGCGGATCGGCATCGCCCGCGCCTTGATTATGAATCCGGACTTTATCGTGGCGGATGAGCCGGTATCGGCGCTGGATGTGTCCATTCAGGCGCAAATTATCAATTTGCTCAGTGATCTGCAGCAGGACCGGCAATTGACCTATCTGTTCATTTCCCATGATCTTAGCGTGGTGCAGCACCTGTGCACACACATTGGCGTCATGTATCTCGGCTCCATGGTGGAAATGGCCGGCAAGGAGGAGCTTTTCAGCAACCCGCTGCATCCGTATACCAAGGCGCTGCTGTCGGCCGTACCGATCCCGGACCCAACGGTACGGAGGCAGCGGATCGTGCTGCAGGGGGACATCCCCAGTCCGGCCCACCCGCCTTCAGGTTGCAAATTTCACACACGCTGCCCGCTCGCGGCGGATCAATGCAGACAGGAGGTGCCGGCCTACAGAGATGTAGGAGGAGAACATTTTGTAGCATGCCATTTTGTATAAGAGGTAGTTCAATGAAAGGGGATCATTGCAAGGTGACAGAGAAAATACTGGAAATTAATCAACTAACGACCGGCTTTAAAGCGGAAAAAGGATGGATCAATGCCACGGACAGGGTCAGCCTGACCTTGGAAAAGGGGAAGACCCTCTGCCTTGTTGGGGAATCCGGCAGCGGAAAAAGCGTCACCTCTCATTCCGTCATGCGGCTGATTGATTATGCAGGCGGCAAGCTGCTGGAGGGCAGCATTCTGTTTCACGGCGAGAATCTGGCCGAGAAAAGCCAGGAGGAAATGAGACATATTCGCGGCAACCGGATTGCCATGATTTTTCAGGACCCGATGTCTTCGCTGAATCCGGTGTTTACCGTAGGGGAGCAAATCGCGGAAAGCCTTAAGCTGCATCAAAAGAAGAGCGAGAAGCAGGCCTGGAAGGAAGCTGTCGATCTGCTGCGCATGGTTGGCATTCCTGCGCCTGAAGTTCGCGCCAAGCAGTACCCGCATGAGCTGTCCGGCGGTATGTGCCAGCGGGTCGTCATTGCCATTGCCCTGGCCTGCCGTCCGGAGCTGCTGATCGCCGACGAGCCAACGACCGCGCTGGATGTAACGGTACAAGCCCAGATTCTCGATCTGCTCCGCAAGCTGCAGGAGGAAATCGGCATGTCCATTTTGCTGATTACGCATGACATGGGCGTGGCAGCGGAGATGGCGGACCGGATTGCCGTCATGTATGCCGGAGCTATCGTGGAGGAGGGCTCGGTTGAGGAGATTTTCGAACATCCCGGTCACCCGTATACCTTGGGGCTGCTGAAGTCCATTCCAGGGCTGGAAGGGGAGCGCGGAAATGAACTGTTCACGATTCAGGGCAGCATCCCCTCGCTCGGTCAACTCCCGTCCGGCTGCCGCTTTCATCCTCGCTGTCCGCATGCGATGGACATTTGCAGGGAGAAGGAACCTCCGTCCTTCCAGATCGGCAAGGATCAGAGGGCAGTATGCTGGCTGTTTGACGGTCAGGAGCAGGGCAGTGAACTGGAGAAACGGAGTGAGCATGTATGAGCACCGAATTTTTAATTGAAGTGGATCATTTGAAAAAATACTACCCGATTCAAAGCGGGCTGTTCAATCGGGTAACTGGTCATGTGAAGGCGGTCGACGATGTGTCTCTGGCGATCCGCAAAGGGGAAACCTTCGGTTTGGTTGGAGAATCCGGCTGCGGAAAGTCCACCCTTGGCCGTGTCATTCTGCGCTTGCAGGAGGCTACGGAGGGGGAAGTGCGCTTCCAGGGGACGGATATCCATAAGCTGCCTGAAGGCAAGCTGCGGGAGCTGCGGGAGGAAATGCAGATTGTGTTCCAGGACCCGTTTGCCTCGCTGAATCCCCGTTTTACAGTACGGGAAATTATCGGTGAACCGCTGCTGGTGCACCGCCGCATGTCGGCCAAGGAGATCGACGAGCGTGTTATTGAGCTGATGGAACTGGTTGGCCTGGACGCCTCGCGGCGTAACCGGTATCCGCATGAATTTTCCGGTGGCCAGCGCCAACGGGTAGGCATCGCCCGGGCGATTGCCTTGAACCCGAAATTTATCGTTGCGGATGAAGCGGTATCCGCATTGGATGTGTCTGTACAATCCCAGGTACTCAATCTGATGATGAAGCTGCAGCGGGAGCTGGGCTTGACCTTCCTGTTCATTGCCCATGGACTGAATGTCGTCCGTCATATTTCAGACCGTGTAGGTGTGATGTACCTGGGCAAACTGGTAGAGGTGTCGACCACGGAAGAGCTGTTCGCCCAGCCTCTTCATCCTTATACGGCGGCTTTGATGTCGTCCATCCCGCGGCCCGATCCGAAGATGAAGCGGGACCGTATCGTGCTGACGGGCGACGTGCCATCTCCTGCCAATCCTCCTTCGGGCTGCCGGTTCCATACCCGTTGCCCACTGGCGCAGGAGACATGCAGCCAGCAGGAGCCGAAGCTGACAGAGGTGCTGCCGGGGCGGCAGGTAGCCTGTCATTTCCCGCTGGGTGTCGCGGCTGAAATGAATTAAAAAATTTATTAGATTTTTTTTCAGAAATTGCAGACAAAATGGCCTTTTCCATCGTCTAATAGATATGGGGGTTGGACGATGATGAAAATGCGATGGTTCCGCTGGGTGTTTATCCCGGCGTTAATAGTAACTATATTTTTGGCGGCCTACCCGATCGTGCTGATCGGCAAGCCTGATGTGCGTGCGGAAGCCGTAGTTTTGCTGGACCTGCGAACAGGCAAAGTGCTGATGGACGTGAACGGCGGGAAGCCCCTTCCATCCGCAAGCATGGCCAAGCTCATGACAGAACTGCTGGTGCTGGAGGATGTTGCTGCGGGAAAGGTGAATTGGAGCGATGAAGTCACCATCAGCCGTTATGCGAGCACGGTAGGCGGTGTGAATCTGTCCCTGCGTCATGGGGAATTTATGACCGTCAGCGAGCTGTTCCAGAGCATGGTAATCTACTCGGCGAATGACGCGGCCGTGTCACTCGCTGAGCATTTGTCCGGCTCGGAGGCCGCTTTTGTACAGCGGATGAATGAGAAGGCGGCGAAGATTGGGCTCTCTAATGGTACATACTTTGCCAATGCTTCCGGAGCGGAACAGCAGGAGCTTGGTCTGAATCACCCGGCAAATATCCATGGAAATACACGGATGACAGCCGCAGATACGGCGAAGCTGACTTCCTATCTGCTTTCCTCCCATCCCGAAATTCTGAGCACATCCAGTCTCACCCAGATGGAGCTGAAAGGCAAAGGGCTGTATCTCAGCAACACGAACTGGATGCTTTCTTCGTTGGACGGGCCTTACTCATATACAGGTACGGACGGATTAAAGACTGGATATACGGCTGAAGCGGGATACTGCTTTACCGGCACAGCGGAGAAGAACGGGAAACGGCTGATCGCGGTCGTCATGGGTGCGTCAAGCCGGGAGGAGCGATTTGAGGAGACGCGCAAATTGTTTGATTACGGTTTTGACTTCGAGCCGTCGCTTAAGGATCGCCTCTTGAGCTGGAGTTATTTGGCTCCTGAATTATCCGAACTGTGAGATTTTTTTAAAATTGCAATCAGGTTTTGCCCCTGGGCAAAACCTTTTTTTGTAGGGTCCGGCGTGAATAATGCATTATTGTGCATATATATTGGAATATACTAAAAGAAAAGGGCATTCCCTTTTTCCATCAACGAGATTACAATAGGGAGGGCTTGATCCCGTCAAAAGACCTATGTTTTTGACAGAAGGCTGCATAAAAACTTATGCTGGTAACAGAGCCCCATGTGCTTCAATGTCATGAATAACGCTTAACAAATGAGAAAAAGCAAGCAAATAACTATCGGGCTTGCTGCTGATAGGGTGGATCATACGAGCAGTTCTATTTTATATGTGAAGAAGGAATCATACGATGGAGAAAAGATCTGCGGAAAAGAGAAGAAAAAGGAGGAAGAAGAGGGGAAACGGTTGGCTGATCGGTCTCCTGGTTCTTGTCCTGCTGGCCGGAGGCGCATATTTGTTCCGTAAACCGCTGACGGCGCTTGCCTTTGATTGGTTCATTTCCCCGACGCTGGAGAGCAAGCTTCAGCAGTCCTATCAGCCGCGAGGCGGGGGCAATTTGCCGGCCCCTGAGCCGGTATCGTATCAAGATAAGCCGTTTTCCGTGCTGTTGCTAGGCTCTGACAAGCGTCCGTACGAGAAGACCAGGGGACGCTCGGACACGATCATGTTTGCGGCGGTCAGGCCGAAGGAATCGCGGGTGCTTCTTGTATCGGTTCCCCGTGACACGTATGTGCAGGTCATTGGCAGGGATGCAGACCATGATGGGCAGGACGACTTTGATAAAATTACGCATGCCTATGCGTACGGTGGGGAGGAAATGTCCATCGATACGGTAGAGAATTTCCTGGACAATAAAATTGATTATTATGCAACCATCAATTTCCAGGCCATACAGGATGTCGTGAATGCCGTCGGAGGCGTGTCTCTGCCTATTGAAGAGGATATGGAGAACAAGAATCCGAATCATGTGCAGTTCAAGATCGAAGGCGGCAAGTCCGTATATAATGGAGAAGAAGCGATGTATTATGTCCGTTACCGCGAGGATAGTGATTTTAACCGGACGAAACGCCAGCAAATTTTCCTGAACGCGCTGGCCCAAAAAGTACTGACCATTAACGGGATCACTCAAATACCGGAGCTGCTGGACATCATGGGACAGAATTTCCAGACAGACATGCAGCCAAGGTTTATTGTGGATTTGGGCAGACAGGTATTGACACAGGCCAAACCTCAAATCTCCAGTTTCACCATTATGGGAGAAGGGTTAAAGATGAATGGCACTTATTATGATAAAGCAAACGAGGAAGACCTGGAGTACGCCAAATCGCTCATTGAAAACTGGATGGACCCCAATACAACGTCTGCGACGTTAAAGCTTCCGGACCGCCAGGAAATTGAGTGAAACGAAACAGCGTATTAGCAGTCCATTCATCAGCAGCCGGTCCGCCGACTGCTGATTTTGTTCCTCGTGGAACAGTGGACGGGGGTCCGGGGAATCTGAAGGAGGATATTGAGCTCTTATGAATATTGCATTTTTTCTGCTGCCCAAACAGGAGGTAGCCTATGTTTCATCCGATTCTACGCTGCGGCAAACGCTGGAGCGCATGGAGTATCACCGCTTTACAGCTGTCCCGATTCTGGATAAAGACGGAAAGTATTTCGGAACGGTGACGGAAGGGGATCTGCTCTGGCACATGAAAAATTCAAAAGGGCTGATCACTTTTGAGAACGCTTCAAAGTTTCTGCTTAAGGATGTGCCGTTGCGGGCAAAGATCAAGCCTGTTTCGATTGAAGCGAATATGGAAGATCTGATCAATCTTGCCAAGGTACAAAACTTTGTTCCTGTAGTGGATGACATGGAACGTTTTATAGGCATCGTAAGACGCAGTCAAATCATCGAGTATTGTGAAAAATTTGTATCAAGGGAATCCATGAATTCGGGCGGATAAAAGGAATATCGCTGGAGGAAAGTCTGCTGGCCTAGGGTTCCAAGGGCGAGGCGGGCTTTTCTTCTGCGTGCCGGGGTGTTCCTTCGTAATGAACTTGGGTTATGCTATAATGGAGAATAATGCTCTTTCAGAAGGATGTGGCTCTTCACTATATGTCTAAAGAACTGGATGTAGCCAAACGCGCAAAGGTTATAGAATGGCTGAAGACGGAAGTACTCGATCAGGTGTCGCGCTTGTTCAGGGCAATTTGGGAAGGAAGCACTTCCCGCATCGGAGACAGTCTGGCAAGTCTGATCATGAGCACTTATATTCTGGGCAGGCGGATGGGTATCACGTACAGCGACCTGGATCAGCAGCTGCTCGACAAACTGAGAAAGCACAGACAGGAGGGCCACCAGCTTGAAGACTGGTATCAGGATATTTCCGCACTCGAAGAACATATGCGTAAGAGGTGAACACATTTGAAATCAAGCGTGGCTGCGGTGGTATGGAGCATCATCTATCTGCTGCTGCTATTATCATTGCTCACTCCATTGAGGGTTCTTACCCCGTTTTTCCTGATCGTGCCCGGTGCCGTATTGTTCGCGTCCCAGCCCTTCAGGCAGTTTGTAATGTGTGTCATACCGGTGGCGCTGATTCTTGCCATAATCAGTCCGCTGTTTTTGATTCCTATGGCATACTTTTTGATTCCGGCGATAATCATGGGCAGAACTTACAAGAAAAGCGCACCCGCCTTCCATACCCTCATGATCGGCACCGGTGTCATTATCGCCGAATTTTTGCTGTTGTTGCTGATGGGAACCTTATTTTTTCAGTTCGATCTGTCCCAATATATCCGGCAAATCGTAACGGAAATGGTGGCCCCGCTGCAGGATATGGCCAACAACAACCCGCTTACCCAAATGACATGGGATGACGCGGCAACGAAGAATATCGCCGATGTAACGGTGCTTATGATTCCGTACGCCCTGATTGTCACCTCGTTTACGATGGCTGTCATTACGCATGCGTTGACAAGGCCGATCCTGAGCTCCATGGGGATGGCGGTGCCAAAAATGAAGCCTGCCCGCGAATGGAGACTGCCGCGTGCGCTAATTTGGTATTATCTGCTGGCCGTCATCATAGAATGGATTGCCAACGGATCGGATGGCGGCTGGGCGACTACGATTGCTGCCAATCTTATTCCGCTGATCAATATTTGTTTCCTGATCCAGACCATCGGATTCATCTTTTTTTTCGTGCATGCCCGCAAATGGAATCCGGTGCTTTCCTTCGTGTTCGCAGGGATCGTGCTGCTTATTCATCCGCTGCGCATCATCGGCATTATCGACTTAGCCTTTCCATTGCGTGAAGCCATTACAAGATCGAAGAGGTAGGGTGAAGAGTCATGCCTAAATTTCTTCAGCAACGCTGGCACGGCTATCATACTGTATGGGCGTTTCTGTTGTTGCTGCTGCTGGTCATTTCGCTGACATGGTACAACTGGAAGCTTGGCGTAATCGGTCTGCTGCTGTCTTTTGTCATGGGGGGTGTGCTGCTGCGGGCCGAGATGCGGTTCAGAAACGATCTGTCGGAGTACATTACCGGTCTTTCTTTCCGTGTAAAAAGGGTCGAGGGAGAAGTGATCAACACACTGCCGTTCGGGATCATTCTCTACAGCGAGGACCGTTCGGTGGAGTGGACTAACAAGTTTGCCGCAGATCTGTTCGTGGAGCAGTCCTTGATCGGGGAGCCGCTGCAGGAACTGTTTCCGCAGCTGGTCGGCGTCCTGCAGGCCAGGAAGGACAAGGACAGCAAGGAAGCGGTGAAGGAGCATCAGGTCGAACTGCAGCATGACAGCAGGTTTTACCGCTTCCTCGTCATTCCGGATGAAAGGCTTGTCTACCTCTATGAAATTACGGAGCTGGCTGTACTGAGGGATAAATACGAGAACGAGCGTCTCGCCATCGGGATCGTACTTCTAGATAATCTGGATGAGGCATCCCAAAGCATGGATGACCAGCAGCGGACGGCACTGATTGCCAAGGTATCCAGCGAGATTACGTCCTGGGCGAAGCAGTACGGCGTTTATCTGCGCCGGCTCTCCTCGGAGCGCTATCTTATGATGCTCAGCTACAAGTCACTGGCCGAACTGGAGCAGAGCCGCTTCGTGATTTTGGACACCGTGCGTGAAATGACGGCGGATCTTAAGGTGCCGATGACGCTGAGCATCGGCCTTGCCTTCGGAGCGGAGACGATCAGTGAGCTGGGCGAGCTGGCGCAATCCAGTCTGGATATGGCGCTTGGACGCGGCGGAGATCAGGCGGCCGTGAAAGCGGGACAGCGGCTGTCCTTTTATGGAGGCAAATCCAATGCTGTTGAGAAGCGGACGAGGGTAAGAGCGCGGGTCATCGCCCATGCCCTGCGTGATCTGATGCAGGAAAGCGACCGGGTGATTATTATGGGGCATAAGAACCCCGATATGGACGCTATCGGCGCTGCCATCGGCGTGTGGAAGGCGGCCTCGTTGTTCAACGTGGACACACATATCGTACTGGATAGGTCGAATCCGTCGATCACCCGCCTGATGGACCAGGTGAACAAGGAGGAGGTGCTGGCAGGCGCATTCATTTCGCCGGAGCAGGCGATGCAGATGATGAGCGAGCACAGCCTTCTGGTCGTGGTGGATACGCACAAAGCGTCGATGACCATGGAGCCGCGGCTCGTCAAGCAAGCAAGCCGCGTGGTCGTTGTCGACCATCACCGCCGCGGGGAAGAATTTATTAATGACGCGGTATTGATCTATCTGGAGCCTTACGCCTCCTCGGCATGCGAGCTGGTCACGGAGCTGCTGCAGTATATTCATGACAAAGTGCAATTTACGCCCCTTGAAGCAACGGCGCTGCTTGCCGGTATTACCGTGGATACCAAGCACTTCTCCCTGCATACCGGATCACGGACCTTTGAGGCGGCGGGCTTCCTCCGAAGAAGCGGTGCGGATACGGTGATGATTCAACGGCTGCTTAAAGAAGATCTGGATGAATATATTGCTAAGGCAGAAATCATCAAGCATGCTAAAATGTTGTATGGGCACATTGCGCTGGCGGTGACCGAGCCCGGCCGGAAAATTCCGCAGCTGCTCATTGCTCAGGTCGCGGACACGCTGCTCAATATGACGGACGTATTGGCGTCCTTCGTCGTCAGCGAACGTCCGGACGGCTTGATGGGAATTAGTGCCCGTTCTCTCGGGCGCATGAATGTACAGGTAGTTATGGAAAGGCTGGGAGGCGGAGGCCACCTGACGAATGCGGCGGTCCAGCTGGATTGTTCACTGGAGGAAGCGGAGCGCAGGCTGACCGAAGTACTGGCTGAAATAGAAGGGGAAGAGGGGTTATTCGAATGAAGGTTATCTTTCTGAAAGACGTAAAGGGTCAAGGCAAAAAAGGACAGATTAAGGAAGTATCGGATGGTTATGCAACGAATTTTCTGCTGCCCCGCAATCTGGTGCGTCCAGCAACCGAAGGCAACATGAAGGTAATGGAGAACCAACATGCGGCGGAAGAAAGACGCAAGCAGGAGGAGAAGGCGGAAGCCCAGGAGCTTGGCAAAAAGCTGGAGGCTATGACTGTGCAACTGAAGGCGAAGGCCGGCGAAGGCGGCCGTTTGTTCGGGGCCATCACCTCCAAGCAGATTGCGGATGTGCTGGCGTCCAGCGGCGTAAAGCTGGATAAGCGGAAAATTGAACTGGAGGAGCCGATCCGGACGCTCGGCGTGACCCAAATGATGGTCAAGCTTCACCCGGAAGTGAAGGCGACTCTTAATGTTCAGGTGACTGAAGAGTAATATGGGCGGCGAATTTTATGACCGGATTCCTCCGCAGAATCTGGAGGCCGAACAGGCGGTAATCGGTTCAATTCTGCTGCAGGCCGAAGCGCTCATTACGGCGATGGAGCGGGTTCAGACGGATGATTTTTACGATAAATCCCACCAGCTGATTTTTGAAGCGATGATCGAGCTTGGTGAAGCGGGTCAGCCGATTGATCTGATCACGCTGACCTCCAAGCTGCAGGACAAGGGTCAATTGGAGGACATCGGGGGCGTAAGCTATCTTTCCAGGCTGGCCCACGGTGTGCCTACTGCCGCCAATGTGGATTATTACGCCCAGATTATCGAAGAGAAGGCGATGCTGCGCCGTTTGATCCGGGCAGCTACGCAGATTGTAAGCGAAGGATACGCTGGCGGCGAAGACGTGCCGGGCATGCTCAGCGACGCCGAGCGGCGCATCCTGGAAATCTCCAACAGCCGTTCGGGCAGCGGTTTTATTGCCATACGCGATGTCGTGATGGAAGTGTTCGATAAGGTGGAAAAGCTGCATCAGAACAAGGGCACCACGACAGGTATACCGTCGGGCTTCGTGGATCTCGATAAAATGACCGCAGGGTTTCAGCGCAGTGACCTGATCATCGTAGCGGCACGCCCTTCCGTGGGCAAGACCGCCTTCGCCTTGAACATTGCGCAGAACGTCGCCGTACGCGCCAAGGAGACCGTGGCCATCTTCAGTCTGGAGATGTCAGCAGCTCAACTCGTACAGCGTATGATCTGCGCGGAGGCGAATCTGGACGCAAACGTCATGCGGACCGGGGAATTCAAAGGGGATGAGGATTGGGCCAAGCTGACGATGGGCATTGCGGCCCTGGCGGAATCGGAGATCTATATTGACGATACGCCGGGGGTAACGGTCGCGGATATCCGCGCCAAATGCCGCCGTCTGAAAACGGAGAAGGGCCTGGGCATGATTGTTATCGACTACCTGCAGCTCATTCATGGGCGCGGCAAAGCCGGCGAGAACCGCCAGCAGGAGGTCTCGGAAATTTCCCGTACGCTGAAGCAGATTGCGCGTGAGCTGGAAGTGCCGGTCATTGCCCTGTCCCAGCTCAGCCGGGGCGTGGAGCAACGGCAGGACAAGCGTCCGATGATGAGTGACCTGCGGGAATCGGGCTCGATTGAGCAGGATGCCGACATCGTGGCCTTCCTGTACCGGGATGATTATTACAATCAGGAGACCGAGAAGAAGAATATTATTGAAATCATTATCGCCAAACAGCGTAATGGTCCGGTAGGTACGGTGGAGCTCGTATTTCTCAAAAATTATAATAAATTTGCCAACTACGAGCGTGCGCATGCCGATGCGTTTGCAGGTTAGACCGTCTGCCGCTCTATCAGATACGCATGTATTCTGAAGGGCATCCCAAAGCCAAAGAACAATGGCTGCAGGATGCCTTTTTTTGTATCTGGATAAGTAGTGACAGACAAGCTTCGATTGTTGTTACAGTTATTTTTTGCGGCAAAGTTGCTTGACGGTGAAGGGTAGGGTTGTTACAATACACGTTGTAAACATTTAATTCCGATGTGATTAGTTGTATATAGTTTGTTTATCTGAGTTTTATTTTCTGGAGGTAAGTAATGACACTTAACATGCTTATAACCGGTCTGCTGTGCGGCGCTTTGCTGGGATTTGTGATGCAGCGAGGGCGCTTCTGCCTGACAGGCGGCTTCAGAGACATGTATATCGCGAAAGACAACCGCATGTTCTACGCATTGCTGATTGCCATTGCGGTGCAAAGCATTGGGGTTTATGCGCTTCTTCAGGTGGGGCTCCTGCAGTTTAAAGCAGGCGCCTTCCCGATCGTCGCTACCATTGTGGGCTCCTTTGTCTTCGGCATCGGAATTATTCTTGCCGGCGGCTGTGCGACCGGCACCTGGTACCGTGCGGGGGAGGGGTTGCTCGGAAGCTGGATCGCATTGTTCGGCTATATGGTGATGGCGGCCATCATGAAGAGCGGTCCGCTGAAACCGCTGAACGATGGACTACGTGATGCGGGAACAGCATCCAACTCCATAGCGGGCACGCTTGGCATATCCGTCTGGATTTTAATTGCCCTCCTGGCTCTCGTCACCATTTGGGTAGCCGTCCGTGAGCTGCGGAAGCCGAAGGTGAAAATCCCGGCGCTGCGCCCCAAACGCTCCGGCCTCAGCCATGTGCTGTTCGAGAAACGTTGGCATCCGTTTGTAACGGCGGTGCTGGTCGGCTTGATTGCGATTCTGGCCTGGCCGCTCAGTGAAGCCACTGGCCGCATGAGCGGTCTGGGTATTACAACCCCGTCGGCGAACATTATTCAGTATCTGGTAACCGGTGATCAGTCGATCATCAACTGGGGTGTATTTCTGGTGTTGGGTATTTTTCTCGGTTCTTTTATTGCCGCCAAAGCGAGCCGTGAGTTCCGCTTTCGGGCACCGGATGCCAGAACAGCCGTAACAAGCCTGTGCGGAGGATTGCTGATGGGCTTCGGCGCAAGTCTGGCCGGTGGCTGTTCCATCGGCAACGGGCTGGTCATGACGGCCATGATGACTTGGCAGGGCTGGATTTCGCTGGTCTTTATGATTCTCGGTACGTGGACGGCTTCATACTTCGTCTTTGTCCGTCCGAATGTCAAGAAAGCAGCACAAAAGGCAGCCGCTCAGCCTACAACGGCATAATTCCGGAAATTAGATCTGATCAATAGCCATACTCCATCAGATGAGAGGAGACATACGATATGAGACAGAAACTTGAAGTGCTCGGCATGGTTTGCCCGTTTCCGCTGATTGAAGCGAAGAATGCGGTGGAACAGTTGAACAGCGGAGATGAACTGGTCATCGACTTTGACTGCACGCAGGCGACGGAAAGCATTCCGCGCTGGGCGGCGGAGGCTGGACATGAAGTAACCAACTACGAGCAGCTCGATGAAGCGCAATGGACGATCACGATTCAGAAGAAATGAACTACAGCGTCAAGCCGTTGTCCCGCATTTGGCGGGGGGACGGTTTTTTTCTGGTGAAAAAAGGCTGATTTACGAACAATTCAATTTTCATGTTATATATTGTTCGCTTTTCATTTGACTTTAAAAATGGAGACTGTTACACTTAGATTGCTGCTTTAAAGCGGCAGGATCATGCACGCCCGGGATGTTCCGCAGTCCAGGAACAACTTGCCGGACGTTTTTCCTGTTGTCCAAATCCTGTCCGCTGCACCGGAGTGAGGTGTTGCCCGGGTGGGGAAGCAGTCCAAAATCAGAGTGTCTGTGGCACTTCACGGAGGAATGAAACTATGTCAACTGTAGTCGTTGTGGGAACACAATGGGGAGACGAAGGAAAGGGCAAAATCACGGACTTTCTGGCAGAAAGCGCTGATGTAGTGGCCCGGTACCAAGGGGGCAACAATGCCGGACATACCATTCTGATCGAAGGCAAAAAGTATAAGCTCAGCCTGATCCCATCCGGTGTATTTTATGCGGAAAAAGCTTGTGTTATTGGCAACGGCATGGTCATTAATCCTGCAGCTTTAATTGAAGAAATCAATTACATTCATGATAATGGATTTTCCACGAAAAATTTGGTCATCAGCGATCGTGCTCATGTCATCATGCCTTATCACATGACACTGGATTCGTTGGAGGAAGACCGCAAGGGACCGAACAAGATCGGAACGACCCGCAAGGGTATCGGTCCTGCTTACATGGATAAGGCGGCACGCAACGGTATCCGGATTTCCGATCTGCTGGATGCGGAAGAATTCGAGCAGAAGCTGCGCCACTTGATGAAGGAAAAGAATCAGGTCATCACACAGGTATACGGCGCTGAGCCTCTGGATGTGGAAGAAATCCTGAAGCAATACCTGGATTATGCGGAAATCATTCGTCCATACGTTACAGATACTTCGGTGGTGCTTAATGATGCGATTGATGCGGACCGGAGGGTGCTGTTCGAAGGTGCGCAAGGGGTTATGCTGGATATCGACCAAGGAACTTATCCGTTCGTGACATCCTCCAATCCGTCGGCAGGCGGTGTATGTATCGGTTCAGGCGTCGGCCCGTCCAAGATCAAAGAGGTCATTGGTGTGGCGAAGTCCTACACGACACGTGTAGGCGACGGCCCCTTCCCGACAGAGCTGAACAATGAGATTGGCGACTTTATCCGTGAAAAAGGTCATGAGTACGGAACGGTGACCGGGCGTCCACGCCGTGTCGGCTGGTTCGACAGCGTGGTGGTCCGCCACGCCCGCCGTGTGAGCGGTATTACGGGGCTGTCCCTGAACTCGCTGGACGTTCTGACTGGCCTGGAGACGGTCAAAATCTGCACAGGCTACAAATATCGTGGGGAGATCATTACACACTATCCGGCGAGCCTGAAAATGCTGGCTGAGTGCGAAGCTGTCTATGAAGAGCTGCCGGGCTGGAGCGAGGATATCAGCGGTGTGAAGACGCTTGATGAGCTGCCTGAGAATACACGCAATTATGTGAAGCGCGTATCCGAGCTCACAGACATCCCGATTGCCATCTTCTCCGTCGGCCGCAACCGCGAGCAGACGAACCAGGTGCTGCCTATCTACGTATAATAGAGCAAAATTTTCAGCGTGCTGACCGCGTATTTACTAATATGCGGCCGGCACGCTTTTTCGTCATCTCATGAAACCTGTACATTTATCTCTTCTGCATGCCGTTCAGGGTTAAGGCGCTTCTTTTTCGTCCATACTGGAAGAAAAGGGTAATGAAAGCTGCTGTGTGGTGCCAAGAGGAGGAGAACGAACATGAGATGGCTCGGATGGCTGGTGAAGACAGGCCTGACCGTCGTCCTGATCAGCGGGTTGACGATGCTGACTACGGGGATGGTCGTGACTGCGTATGTGAAATCGCTGCTGGAATCTTTTAATATACAGCTTGAGAACGAACCGGCCATAGGGTTGAATGGATTCGGCGGAAGCCTGTTTGGGGGCAAGCAACCGGATACCGGCACAACGGAATCTGCTGGCTTGGGCGGCTCGGGAGAAACGGGCAGCACGCCAGTACAAGAGGATGAACCGGTGGAGCCGAGCTCTGAAGAGGTGCCGGACGATGCGTTGCCGGTTATGGGGAGCAGTCAGGATGAGGCTGCTCCACAGGAGGATGCCGGTGAACCTGGTGGGGCGGAGACTGACAGGGAGGACCTGGTCATGACCTCGGGTGAAATTGCGGAGAAGAAGAACAGCTTGCCGGAAGCGGAGAAACAGGAGATCTTTACCATGCTGATGAACAAGCTGCCAGCTGAGGATATGCAGCGGATTTCCGCTGCGATGGAAGACGGGCTGACGGAAACAGAGCTGCAGGAGATCGAACAGGTGATTGCCAAACGGATGACCACGGAAGAGTACACCAAATTAATGAAATTGCTTAAGGAATAAGATCAAAAAACCAAAAGTGAGTTAAATGGAATAAACCGTTGTCAAGCCGCGCCCCGCGCGGCTTTTTTCGCTGTTTAGTAAAGTTGAAATCCCGGTAAAAGCTGTGTTAAAGTATACAGGTATTATGAAAAGGTTAAAATTTTGAAACCTTTTTCGCATATATGCAGTTTTAAAAGTCATACGATATACGAATAAATAACATGACCTTATCCTTACTACAACTATTCAACTGCAAGCTATAGAAAGATTTGAAAGGGAGAGAACCATGAAGGGTTTCAAGGGAACACGCTTGAATGGCAAGAAGCCCGGAAGCGGCGTATCCGGTGAACAGACCACCGGTAATGAAGAGAAGGGAGACAAGAAGAAGCTCACTTTTGACATCAGGCAGTGGAACCACGGCCTGCACGGGCCCCGCAAATGGGCTGCTGCGGCGGCCGGTGGCATCATTATCGTGGGCGGGATCATATTTGCGGGCAATCAATATGTTGCTGCCAACACGGTCCCTTACTACAAGGTGTATATCAAGGGCACCGAAGTAGGAGCTCTCCAGAGCGAAGAGCAACTGCAGAAGCTGTATAAAAACAAAGAGCAAGAGTATGCCGAGAAATATCCGGATGTAGAAATGGTGCTGAATACAGAAGGCGTCTCGACCAAGGTCGAGAAAGCCTACAAGGCGGATATCGACAGCAATGTGACGCTGAACAAGCTGGACGACATGCTGACTGCATATGCCAAGGGCGTTGAACTGGTCGTGGATGGGGAAGCCATCGGTATTGTTAAGGATACTGAATCAGCTAAGGCTGTATTGAAACAGGTCCAGAAGCAATACGTACCGGACAGTGATGGAAGGACGGGGATTCAATCTGGCGCGAGGAAGACTTCGACAGGGACGGCTGCCGCAGCGCCAAAGACCTGGCTGACCTCTGTCGGCATCAATGAGGACATCGATTTTGAGCCGGTGAAGGCGGATCCGAACAAGGTGCTCACGGAGGAGGAAGCGCTCAACGCCTTGATGAAGGAACGGGAAGAACCGGTGACGTATTCAGTAAGAGAAGGGGATACACTCTCTACCATTGCCAGCAAGTTCGAAATGACGGCATGGGAGATCAAGCAAAAGAATCCCGGAACGAAGGAGAAGTACCTGCAAATCGGCGATGAGCTTAAAATTACGGCGCCAAAGCCACCGGTAACGGTCAAAACGGTGGAGAAGGTGGTTGAGCAGATCAAGATTCAGCCGGAGCGGATCGTTCGTGAGAGCGACGAGTTGAAAGCCGGAACCTCCAAGGTGGTTCGTCCCGGACAGGCCGGATTGAAGCAGATGGATTACCGGATCACGAAAGAAAACGGGGAAGTCGTGAAGGAAGAGTGGCTCGGCCAGCAGGTGCTGAAGGCTTCCATACCGGAAGTGGTGCTGCGCGGGACCAAGGTAATTGGCCAGGGCTCGGGCGATTTTGCATGGCCGGTATCCGGAGCTTCTCTGACGAGCAGCTATGGCTCGCGCTGGGGCAGAATGCATGAAGGCATCGACATGGTGGGCAGCAGCGATGTCAAGGCAGCGGATGAAGGCAGGGTTGTATTTGAGGGACAGCAGAATGGATATGGCAATGTGATTATTATCGACCATGGCAACGGATATCAGACGTTGTACGGTCATCTGAGCAGCATCGGCGTCTCCGTCGGCCAGACTGTAAGCAAGGGCGACTCCATCGGCGTGATGGGCAACACCGGGCGTTCAACCGGAACGCATCTTCATTTTGAAATTCGTAAAAACAATACAGCGCAAAATCCGCTCACTTATCTGAGATAGAACGAGAGTCACACCTGATTTTTTAAAAAGACATAGGATTTTGCCAAACTAGATGCATCTTCGGCTTTCTTCATTGTGTGCTTTACAATGAGTGAGCAGAGGTGCATTTTGTTTTTTTAAAGAACCATAAGTGATCTCGTCTAAAGAAGAATTGCTGTGTTGGATTCTTGGATGGGGGGCAGATGTGGTAGTCACTGAACCTGAATCATTCAAAAACCGAGTAAGAGAAGAAATCGAAAAAATGAAAGAACGCTACTGACATACTGTTGGCAACAGGGGGCTTGTATAATCAAGACATACCAAATGGAAGTGAGGTTATTTACATGTCTTTATAATGAAACGAATGGTGCACTAAAGATTTGCAAATGCTAATAATATAAACAGCCCCATATACAAAGGAGGACATTATTATGTCAGCAATTGGACCCGACTTCATTTCACTTCAAGTGAGCAATCTTGAAAGCTCTGCGGAATTCTATCAAAACTATCTCGGACTGGTCCGCTCACAGGCAGGACCACCTCATGCTGTGGTCTTTGAAACAAAGCCTATTGCATTTGCTCTTCGTGACCTAATGCCAGGAATAGAACTCGGTTCAGGTACTCAGCCTGGACTTGGTGTCGCTCTGTGGCTTCATGCCCCTGATACGCAAGAAATCCACGACAAGCTTATTGCAGCAGGCGTAAAGATTACATCCGCACCAATAGATGGACCATTCGGGCGAACCTTTACATTTGCCGACCCAGACGGTTACCTAGTTACCCTTCACAGTAAAGCCTAATACGCAATTTGTATCCAGCTTAATAATAGTGATAATTTCCTCTGTCACAGGGGGCTAAGTGATTATTGCAACATGAAGATCGTGTTCCTAAAAGTGATATACTCCCCATACGGTAGACAGGTGAAATAATAAACCCCTGTTACTGTAGAGGCCACTGAAAAAGTCCCTAAAGTCCAAAAAGAGACAACTTCTCATTTTTATGAGGAGGTTGTCTCTTTTTTTCGGTATAATCTGTATATAAAATCGAAGGCTGGTGGTCCCGATGCTTCCAAAGCAACACAATTTGGTCTTGAGTCCGTATATCGAACTTTACAATATACTCATTCCTAAAGATAACCTGCTGCGGAGAATAAACGAACTGGTGGATTTCACTTTTGTCTATGAGGAACTGAAGGAAAGCTATTGCCACAACAACGGACGGACAGCGCAAGACCCCATCCGGATGTTTAAATATCTGCTGCTCAAAACCATCTTTGACCTGTCTGACGTGGATCTGGTGGAGCGCTCGAAAACCGATTTAGCTTTCAAGTTTTTTCTGGACTTGGCTCCGGAGGAAAGTGTCATCGATCCCAGTCTGCTGACCAAGTTCCGCAAGTTGCGGCTCAAAGACATGAAGCTGCTGGACCTGCTGATTGGAAAAACGGTGGAAATCGCCATCGAAAAAGGCATCATCCGCAGCAAATCGGTGATTGTGGACGCCACTCACACCAAAGCACGCTATATGCAAAAGACACCGCAAGAGGTATTGCA